>NZ_JBIQLE010000015.1:0-94683 GCF_044464525.1 Pusillimonas sp. | reverse complement strand
AGCTTGAGATTATCGATCGCTTCGCGCAGGGTGTAGAACGCACCGAAGAAATAGGACAGGATGTAGCCCGTCATGGGCAGCCAGTCAGGAGTGCTCGCAATGAGCTTCTCGATGGCCACACCAATACCAAGAAGCACGCCGCAGGTCAGTGCGAAGATTAGCTCGGTGTTGGCGCCGAACACGCCTCGATGTTCATGCTTATGGATACGATCATCTTTCTGGCCAGGTTCGTGACGATGATCGGTTTCTCCGTGCGCGGCATGTTGTGGCATAACCGAGTCCTGACGTGGCTGAACGCCGAGATCGGAAAGTGCTTGGGCAATAGATTGCTCATTGCCGATTCGGCGGTCATAGTCCACGTGCACCTGTCCTGTCGCACTGGCTTCGGCATCAAGCACGCCTGGCAGCCTTAGCAGTATGTCCGTCACTGTTCTGGCGCGGCGCGCATGGTTGATGCCCTCAGTCTGCCACAGTATATGCCCGAAGCGATCAGTGATCTGCGCCCCTGCGGCGTTGACAATTTCGCGGACGCGAGACAGTGGGAGCACTTCAGGATTGTGATGAATGCAAAGTTGTGCCGGCGTATCGTCTTGAGCAGCCTCTACATGTACTGTGTCGATACCTTGACGGCCTCGTAAATCGTCAATCAGGCGCTGAACGATGACATCCTGCGCGTCGGCGATTTGGGGCAGAATCAGCGGAATATCTAGACGTAATTTATTGGCCATGTCTATGATGGGAAGTATGAAACGCCATTTGGTTTCCTTGATGTATTGTGAAGGCCCAAATTTTGACTATGTTATCCGGTGCTGCGTCAAATAAAACACTGATTCTAGCGGGCGCCTAGTCTACAGGTATGGGAGGACTAGATGGAGAGAGTTAACGGCATAACCGCGTTTAGCTCATCTTAACAGTCCTGCATTAGTTGATGGCGTTCGGAGATAAGGCTCGACGCTCGTTGATCAGACCACGTGAAATTTTCAAGGAATTGCTGCCAGGTCTTTACCTGTGAATCGGCTATTCTGACAATTCAATTACGCCCTGATTACATTTTCGTCATCTCTGTATAAACGAACCTGCCTTCTGGTAACTTTTATAAAGCGGGTTGGAGTTTAGAGCGGCAGAAGTATATGAGCGTTACCTTAGCCGTGCTATTGCAGATCCTTGGACGCGCGTGCTGCTTGAATTGGCGTCACCTCAACCCGGCGAGCGGGTTTTGGATCTTGCCTGCGGTACAGGCAGTGTCGCGAGACAGGTCGCTCCAATGGTTGGGGTAAGTGGTCAGGTCGTTGCTCTGGATATCAATGCGGAAATGCTGGAGGTGGGTCGTGCACAACCGGCACCGGCCGGCGCTTCGATACTCTGGCAGGAGGGTAATGCAATTCGCCTTGAGCTTCCCGCTGACGCGTTTGATCTTGTGTTGTGTCAACAGAGACTTCAGTTCTTTGCCGACCGAGAGCTTTCAGCTCGCGAAATGCGGCGCGTGCTGCGTAGTGGCGGTAGCGCGGTCATCAGTGTATGGCAGTCCCTGAGCCAACATCCCGTGTATGAGGCGTTGTTTACAGCAACTGCACGTCTTCTTGAGGTGCCCATCACTGCAGTCGATGTTGCCTTTTCATTATCAAGCCCCGATGAGCTATACACATTGCTGCATGAAGCAGGCTTTCAATCTATCGATATTACCCCGCGGTCGCTGTCTATTCGTCTGCCCGAGCCAGAAAGGTTTGTGCAGCTCTCGATAGAAGGCGCAGCCACGTCAGTGCCGGCGTTTGCATCTATGAATAGCGCAGAGCGCTTTGTTCTTGTCGACGAGGTAAGGGCGAAGACGCATGACATCGTGGAACGCTTTCGGGATGGGGATTTTCTCGCATTTTCTATGAAGACAAATATCGCGATCGCAGAATAACCAACCCTCAACTTTTCATAGGCTCATTTCTAAGGCGCGCCTTTCATTTGCTACACTCTTACACGCGATGAAAAAATTTCTCCTTATTTTTATGCTGGTTATGCTGCCGCTCCAGGCCTCTTGGGGCGTCGTGAGCATGTATTGCCAGCCGGAAAGCGAGATTTGTATCGAGCCTTGTTATAGCGAAGTCCAAGAGCCGCGTGTCTACTTAATAGACGGGTCCCAGCAAGATGCTTCCTCTTCAGGATTTCTGAGCCAATATGAGCATTCGTGCCAAGGGTCAGCGGCGCCGTTCATTCCATCTGCACATCAAACCATTCCTTCCTTATCGGCTAGCTCGGTCGTTCAGTTTCCTGAGGCCATTCTTAGCTTGTCGACCTACTCCGAGCGGCCAGAGCGGCCCCAGTGGCTTTTCGTTGCCTAAGCTGGCACGCCGCTGACTCGACTTTCTTCCTGCTCCACACCTACGTCTACAGCGTCGTCGCGTTCAATTGACTTTGATCGCGTGCCCAGCCATTTGCGACGGTAGCGCTAAGCTCCGCATGTAACGGACGATCCGTTGCATATCGGCGCCTGGCCAGAATACCGATGTCACTTGGTGATTAACGTTATTGCAAGCAAAGGTCGACGGTGCTTGAAGCCATCAATCTGGACTGTGTGCGCGGTGAGCGCCGCCTATTTCATAACCTGAACTTTCACATTGACGCAGGTGAGTGCCTATTGGTGCGCGGCCAGAACGGCAGCGGCAAAACCAGTCTTTTGCGCATGCTGGTGGGGCTAACGCCTGCGGCTGCCGGCGCCGTTCATTGGCAGGGCAGTCCAATAAAGAAGCTGGGCGATGAGTACCGTCGCAAGCTACTGTATTGCGGCCACTCGTTGGGCCTGAAGGACGATCTAAGTGCTACCGAGAACTTGACCTTCAGCATGGCGTTGTCTGATGAGTCGGTTACTGCGGATGCTGTGTTCGACGCCTTAGGTCAAGCTGGGTTGCAAGGCAGGGAGCACCAATCGGTGCGAGCCTTGTCACAGGGTCAGAAGCGCCGTGTCAACCTAGCTAGGCTACTACTGCAAAAGCGTGCCTTGTGGGTGCTCGATGAACCCCTGATAGCGTTGGATGCTCAAGCCAGCCAATGGGTAGTACGGGTAATCGACCAGCATCTGAGTGGGGGCGGGATCGTTGTTTTGACGACGCATCAGGATTTGACGTTGGCAGGTACTGCGCACGTTATACGAGTGGGCGTATGAACGACATCATTGGCCTATCCGTACTTCGCGGGGTAATACGTCGAGATTTAAGGCTCGCCATGCGGCGCAAGTCCGATGTGCTGGCACCGCTTTTTTTCTTTGTGATCGTAGTCAGCCTGTTTCCGCTGGGCATTGGCGCTGAGCGCGACACGTTGCGGCAGATCGCCCCAGGGATTCTTTGGGTGGCGGCACTGCTTGCGACCATGTTGTCGCTTGATCGATTGTTCGAACAAGATTATGTCGACGGCACCCTGGAGCAAATGGCGCTTTCACCTGCTCCGTTGGCAATGTTGGTGCTCGGCAAAGTGACGGCGTATTGGTTGTTGACGGGCTTTCCCTTGACGGTGCTGGCTCCGCTCCTGGCACTGCAATTCGATCTGCCAATTTCTTCGTTAGTGATACTGGCTGCGTCGTTGGCCATCGGCACGCCTGTACTCAGCTTTATTGGCGCGATCGGAGCGAGTTTGACCTTGGGCCTGCGAGGCGGCAGTGTCCTCGTCGCTTTGCTTGTGCTTCCGCTTTATGTGCCCGTGCTGATCTTTGGCGCGGGTTCCGTAGACGCCGCCGCTGCAGGTCTGGGGGCTACGGCGAATCTGTCGCTGTTAGGGGCCGTGCTGGTTTTAACTGGCTTTTTCGCACCGTTAGCCACCACCGTGGCACTACGGATTGCGTTGGAATAATGAGCAAGTGAATGATTAATTGGTTTAAGTACTCATCACCCAAAATGTTTTACCCGCTTGCCGGGAAGCTGATTCCCTGGTTTGGAGCCGCCGCCGCGATTCTCGCGACCATAGGGATGTACGTGGGTTTTTTCATGGCTCCCACCGATGCCCAGCAAGGTGAGGGCTATCGCATCATCTTTGTTCATGTGCCGGTCTCCTGGATGTCGATGTTCATTTATTTGGTCATGGCTTTCTGGGCTGCGATAGGGCTGGCATTTAACAATCGTTTAGCCGCCATGATGGCTTCGGCGTTGGCCCCCACCGGCGCCATGTTCACGTTTCTCTCACTCTGGACAGGCGCCTTGTGGGGCAAGCCCATGTGGGGAACCTGGTGGGTCTGGGATGCACGCCTGACCTCCGAGCTGATTCTTCTTTTTTTGTACATCGGTTTTATGGCGCTTCAGTCGGCAATTGATGAGCCCCGGCGCGCGGATAAGGCCGGTGCTGTTCTTGCCCTTGTGGGCGTGGTCAATATTCCCATTATTTATTTTTCAGTGCAATGGTGGAACACCTTGCATCAGGGTGCATCAGTTTCGCTGACTCGAGCGCCCTCAATGGCCATGATCATGCTTGCCGGCATGCTGATTATGGCCCTGGCGTCATGGATGTATACAGTTGCGATCGTGCTGATGCGCGTGCGCTGCATCATTTTGGAGCGCGAACAGCATGCTGGGTGGTTAGACGAATTGAAGGAGGTAAAGCGATGAATTGGACGAATCCGGCTGAATTTTTTGCCATGGGCGGCTATGGACAGTACGTATGGGGCTCATTCGGTGTTGCTATTGCGGTTCTGTGCGCCGAATGGCTTGTGCTGCGTCAGCGCCGACTAGCGGCTTTATCGCAAGTAAGGCGACAGTTAATCCTGAGAAAGGAGCAGTCTCGATGAAAAATCGCCATAAGCGCCTCGCGCTCATTGCTGGCGGCGTGGCCGTGTTCGGCATCGCCGCAGCGTTGGTGCTCAATGCTTTTCAGAGCAACCTTGTATTTTTCTTCACGCCTACGCAGGTGAGTGCCGGTGAAGCTCCTCAGGCACGGACGTTTCGCGTCGGAGGCATGGTGCAAGCCGGCAGTGTGCAACGCCAAGGTGATGGGCTCACGGTTAAATTCGTGGTGACCGATACCGCAAAAATGATACCGGTCAGTTATACGGGGATATTGCCCGACCTGTTTAGCGAAGGCAAAGGGGTGGTGGCCCAAGGCAAGCTCGGCGCCGATGGGTTGTTCCGGGCGGAAGAGGTGCTTGCCAAACACGATGAGAACTATATGCCCGCTGAAGCGCAGCATGCGTTGGATGAGGCCGCCAAGAACACCATTGCTACGAGGCCATAACGCTCATGATTGCTGAACTCGGTCATTTCTCACTGATTCTCACGCTATTCGTGGCGCTAGCCCAGGGCTGTTTGGCCCTCGCGGGCGCGGCGCGCGGCAATGCTGTCTGGATCGCCTTTGCTCGACCGGCCGCGCGAGCACAGTTCCTTTTAATTATTGTTAGCTTCGCGACGCTGGTTTGGTCTTTTATCGTCAAGGACTTTTCGGTGGCTTACGTCGCCCAGAACTCCAACTCGCAATTACCCTTGCTTTACCGTATCGCCGCCGTCTGGGGCGGCCACGAAGGATCGCTCTTGTTGTGGCTGCTGATGCAAACAGGCTGGGGGTACGCTGTAAGTGTGTTCTCAAAGCAACTGCCCGATGCCATGGTGGCACGTGTATTGGGGGTGCTGGGCCTGGTCACCGCTGGATTCTTGCTCTTTGTGCTGTTTACCTCTAACCCGTTCGAGCGCCTGGTGCCGGCGCCGATAGAAGGTATGGATTTGAATCCGCTACTGCAAGATATTGGGCTGATATTTCATCCGCCACTGCTGTACATGGGGTATGTCGGATTTTCAGTGGCGTTCGCGTTTGCCATTGCCGCATTGCTGGCGGGGCAACTCGACTCGACGTGGGCCCGTTGGTCCCGGCCCTGGGCGACGGCGGCGTGGCTGTTCCTGACCTTGGGCATTGCCCTGGGAAGTTGGTGGGCCTATTACGAGCTGGGTTGGGGCGGCTGGTGGTTCTGGGATCCTGTAGAAAACGCCTCTTTTATTCCGTGGCTGGTGGGCACCGCATTAATTCACTCCCTGGCGGTAACTGAAAAGCGCGCCAGTTTTAAGAATTGGACAGTACTGCTTGCTATCAGCACGTTCTCGCTTTCATTGCTGGGGGCTTTCCTCGTACGGTCAGGCGTGTTGACGTCAGTACACACGTTCGCCACCGATCCGCGTCGCGGCGTGTTTATTTTGATGTTGTTCGTCGTGGTGGTGGGCTCGTCATTGCTCCTATTTGCGCTGCGTGCGCCCAAGGTAGGCATGGGCGGACGTTTTGAGCTGATATCGCGAGAGTCTCTGTTGCTAGTGAATAACGTATTGTTGGCCGTTGCAGCCGGCGCCGTCATTCTCGGAACGTTGTATCCGCTTTTTATCGATGCGCTCGGGTTAGGCAAACTATCCGTAGGACCGCCATACTTCAATGCCGTTTTCATACCGCTGATGGTGCCGGCGCTGCTTCTTATGGCTGTAGGTCCGGTGGCTAACTGGAAGTCGGCCAAGATTAGTGCTCTGACCAAACATCTACACCTTCCGGCCGTAGTGGCTCTCGTGGTCGGTGTCGGCGCCCCGTTCGCACTAGGACGCTGGTCAGTGCTGGTGGCTTTAGGTTTGGCGCTGGCCACATGGATTGCGACCGCCGTGGTCAAGGGCATCGTTGACCGCATGCGTGCTACGCGTACTGGGCTGCGCGCCCAACCGCGCAGTTGGCTAGGCATGCATCTGGCCCATTTAGGCATTGCGGTGTTCGTGGCCGGAGTGACGCTCGTCATGGGCTATGAGACTGAGCAGGACGTGCGCATGGCGCCTGGCAGCACGGTAAGCGCAGGCGGCTATGACCTGAAGTTTTTAGGCGTAAATAAAGTACAGGGACCTAATTACATGGCTGAAGTCGGTGATATTGAACTATCACGCGATGGACGAATTTTGCGTCTGCTTCATCCCGAAAAACGCAGCTACTTCTCCTCTGAAATGCCGATGACTGAAGCGGCCATTGACGCCAACGGATTGCGTCACGTCTATGTCGCCCTAGGTGAACCGCTTGCCGACGGGGCCTGGAGCGTACGGGTTTACTACAAACCATTCGTTGACTGGATCTGGATTGGGTGCATCTTGATGGCACTGGGGGGGCTGCTGGCCATTAGCGATCGCCGTTATCGACTTAAGCGTCGTGCACAAAAAGCTGCCTTGGTTGCAGAAGGAGCCACATCATGAGTCGTTTTGTATGGCCGTTGGCCGTTTTTCTCGTGCTGGTGGGCTTCCTGGCGTTTGGTTTGACACTCAAACCCAGCGAAGTTCCTTCGCCTTTAATTGACAAGCCAGCACCGAGTTTCACCTTGCCGCAGCTGGCATCACCAGAAGAAACGTTTTCACCAGAAGCCATGAAAGGAAAAGTGTGGCTGCTGAATGTATGGGCCTCCTGGTGCTATGCCTGCCTCGAAGAGCATCCCGTGATTACAGCGTTGGCTAAAACACATGGGGTACCGATTGTCGGTCTTAACTACAAGGATATACGCGGGGAAGCCATTTCGTGGTTGGAACGCCATGGCAATGGATATGTGTTGTCCGTATCCGATACGCAAGGGCGCGTGGGCATCGACTACGGCGTTTATGGCGTGCCCGAAACGTTTGTTATCGATAAGGAAGGCTTCATTCGACACAAACACATCGGTGCAGTAACCGATAGCGCGGTACGGGACACGATACTGCCGCTGATACGGGGGCTTGAGCAATGAAACGTTGGTGGCTGACATTATTGTGCGCGGTCATCGCGTTGCCGTCGTGGGCCGATACCGGCGCGGCAAAGAAGCGCATGTTGGATATTGCTGGCGAGCTGCGCTGCCTGGTGTGCCAGAACGAGTCTATTGCGGCCTCGCGCGCCGAGCTGGCTGTGGATTTGCGTCAGCAGATACGCGAACAGATTGAGGCGGGCAAAAGCGATGCCGAGATCAGAGCTTATATGGTTGATCGTTATGGTGATTTCATTCTCTATCGCACGCCATTAAAAGCCACCACGCTATTGCTATGGTTTGGCCCCATGTTGCTGCTGGTCTTTGGGCTCCTCGTTCTAGCGATGACACTGCGCCGCCGAAAAAGCCTCGTGGCTCACGAGCTGTTAAGCGACGATGAGCGCGAGAGGGCGCAGGCGCTGCTAGCGCGAACCACGGACAACGGAACAGAACCATGAATTTAATTTTTATCGTAATTGCTGCATTACTTGCTTCTGGTGTCACCTTGTGGCTCGTGCTTGCTCTGTGGCGCCGACCCAAGCTCAATAACAGTATGGAGCATCACACCGTCAATGCGACCGTGCTGCGCGACCAATTGGCTGAGCTGGAGCAAGATCATGCTAACGGCATATTATCTTCGAACGATTACGCTTCAGCCCAGCAAGAGCTTCAACGACGTGTTCTCGATGAGGCAACACCTGATCAAAATACTTCGCTACGTCGCCACAGCAGCAAGCAAGCCGCCATAGCGCTGGCCATCGTTTTGCCAGTGGCAGCAACGTTTACTTATCTGGCAATAGGAAACCCCGCAGCCATCACGCCACCACCGGCGCGAACTGCTCCGGCCATGACACCAGCCGATGTGCAGGCCATGGTGGATTCGCTCGCGGCGAGACTGGCGCTCAATCCTGATGACCCTGCTGGCTGGCTCATGCTGGCGCGTTCTTATCGCTACTTTGAAAAGTATGAAGATGCTGCTGCGGCCTTTGCCAAAGCGGTTACGGTCATCCAATCGGATCCTTTAGCGCTGTCGGAGTATGCCGAAGCACTTGCTAGAAGTACTCAAACTGGTTTTGCAGGGGAACCCACGCAACTGTTGGAGCGCGCGCTGTCGGTCAACCCCCGCGAGCCATTCGCCCTGACTTTAGCGGGGGCTGCAGCGCTTGAACGTCAGGACTTTCCCGCAGCGATCGACTATTGGCAACAGCTATTCGAACTGCTTCCACCCGATTCGGACGCCGCACGAGCCGTTGCAAACAGCATAGAGCGGGCTCGTCGAGAGCAAGCCGAACTGGTAGCCCCTAAGAATTGAGGGAGGCTGAAAACTCATAATGAAGAGTACTTCTAAGATAGCCGCTTGGGTGGCAGTGGCGTTAATCAGCGTGATCGCCATTGCGACCGCTTTGTTTTTGTTCCAACGTAATAATGCCGCGAAGAACCCGCTAAAGGGAGTTATTAATGTCGGGGTGGATATCGGGGGGCAGCGCTTTATGCGCTGGCATACGCCACGCGAACTTCCTTTGATGTCTTTCCAGGACGCGACAGGCAGAACCTTGACTCTGAGCGACTTTCACGGCCGCGTCATCTTGCTCAATATATGGGCGACCTGGTGTCCTCCATGTCGCGAGGAGATGCCGTCACTAGACCGGTTAAATGCCAAGCGTGGCGGGCCAGATTTTGAGGTCGTTGCGCTATCGATTGATCGCGAACCTGATTTGATCGATTCTTTTTATCAAGATTTCGGCATTCAAACCTTGAAGTATTACGTTGATCCGACGACAAGAGCATCAGACACGCTGCGTGCCCCGGGCGTGCCAACAACGCTGATAATTGATCGAGAAGGACGAGAAATCGGCCGGGCGATGGGACCTGCTGCCTGGGATGGTCCGCGTGTCGAAGCCCTGATTGATGACGTGTTGCTGCGCCCTTCTATTGGGGATTCAAAATAATGAGAATAAGAACAGAACAAACTATCTGCATGGAACGCCGCGATGCTTGAATTAACTGTCATTGGACTACTAACCGCATTTGTCGCCGGTATAGCGTCTTTCCTATCGCCCTGTGTTTTACCGCTCGTGCCAGGTTACCTCTCCTATATTGCTGGCGATTCGGTTCAGTCCGATGCCTCTCATATCGAAGCACGTGTGGCTCGCTGGCGCGCCTTGGGCCTAAGTGCATGTTTCGTTGCCGGCTTCTCCATGGTGTTCCTGATTTTAGGGGCCAGCATCACCGCCATCGGGCGCTTGTTTTTATCGTATCGTTACGAACTGAATATTGCCGCGGGTGGCGTCATTGTCATCGCGGGCTTGATGATTATGGGCGTTATACGTGCTCCGCTATGGATGCAGCGTTACTACCGCTTTGAACCGCAGGGCGGCGGCGGTAAGCCCTGGTCGGCAACTGTGCTTGGCATGGCTTTTGGCTTCGGTTGGACGCCGTGTATTGGCCCCGTGCTTGGCGGTATTCTCATACTCGGCGCCACCTCTGAGAGTCTTGGACAGGGCATATTGCTTTTGGGAATCTATGCACTGGGGCTCGGTGTGCCTTTCCTTCTTTGCGCGTACTTCATGACGCCGTTTATGCGGCGACTGGGTTCGTTGCGCCGAACAGGCCGTTATCTTCAGATAATCACCGGAGCGATTCTGGTGCTGATGGGGATTGCGGTGGCCAGTGGACAGTTGGTGCGCTTTGCGATTTGGTTATTGAGAACATTTCCAGCGCTTGGGGCGATTGGGTAATGGGTGGTCTTCTGTGGTTTGCCTCTTGATGGCCCGCCACGAGCGCGCTTCACAAGGGTACTGGACGATTTGGCACCCGCAATAGACATGCGCCAACCAGAGTGATTCGTGTTATTGAGCTGCACTGCCGTGAAGCCAACATAACGTGAGGATTAAAACTTTGTAATGCGAGACGCCCATAGGACGAAGATCACATGAAGATAACGCGATTTTGGAGCTAAGCATTGCGCATAAGGCATCCCAGTTGCTGATGTAGACAAGTGGCCTCGTATCGCGGAGCCACTTGATAATCACATCGTAAGTACTTTGGAGATCAATATGCCTCATGAAAAATTTCAATCATGTATCGACGCTTGTTATGCCTGCGCGGCAGAGTGCGACCACTGCGCGGTGGCATGCTTGGAGGAACAAGATGTTAAAAGCATGGCCCGTTGCATAAAGCTGGACATGGACTGCGCGCAAGTTTGCCGATTGGCGGCCAGTTATATGGCCAGGGGCGGTGAGTTCGCCCAAGCGCTTTGTCGCTTGTGCGCCGATGTATGCCAAGCGTGCGCAGATGAATGCGCCAAGCATCAAATGGATCACTGCCAACGCTGTGCCGAGGCTTGCCGCAAGTGTGCAGAAGAGTGTAGGCGGATGGCACAAATGGCCTGAACGGGCCCGTACTGCAGAACCGCTGCTCTATAACATGGGCAAACGAACGGTCAAGGCCAGCGTGTATCACTGCACCTGGCCTGCTACGCTAAGCATTACGTGATAGCCTGGCGAATTGCCGGCTGTAAGCCACTGCGTCACAAACGTCTCCTATGCGAACGACATGCTGGGGCAACTAATTAGCTGCGACTGCATCAAGCGCGAACTCTTTGATGGCCGCAGTGATAGCGCCTACGCGTCCACAGCTCATATCGTTCACTACAAACCGATCAGCTCTTTCCTTCTCTGGTCACACTTCACAACCGAATATCTACAGGAAACATTTCTGTAGCGGCGCGGGCGAGGAAACTGAAAAGCGGTAACTCGTCCCGATCGTTGTAAATAGAATACCCGTCCAGCCTGATTGGTCTAGCGATTAATATAATAGAACCAAGGACGTATACTTTTAGTAACAAAACTCTAATCGCTGAAGGCCCCCTCCCAACGTGACAAGGATGTAATCCCGCAGCAATCTCTTTGGCGGAAAAGTGGTCTTCGAGACAAGCCTTCGTACGAGTCCTTTCGCCTAGGACACCGCGTGGTGCTCAAAGTTGTTTTTTCGGCTTTGGCATGGTTCTGGCATTCACCCACTCGCATGCTACCCATAATTCCGATCCAGTCGGGGAATGATTATGGGTAAGAGCACTCGTTAGCCACTAATCATACTTTTGGCCTTTCTTTGGTCTATGTATGTGATGGCCACGGCCCTCACATACGCGCTCGTAGGTGTGGCCGCGGGGTTGGTAGGCAAAACGCTCTGGCACACCTGCAAAACCCGCCGGCTCGGCGCTCCGCGAACCAAAGGGAATTTGCCAATGGGCACACAAGGCGGCCGTCCAGAACAGATTACAAAAAAGTAATCCAGTTATCGCGAATATGACAGGTGTATCTAATTAAAGTTGAGAAATAGCATCCGCTTGTTTCAGGCGATTCAGTAGCCTTGGAAACTCAATAACGAATCATGCAGGATCTCTCGCTTGGCCGACGCATTCAACTACGTTAGCTTTTCCTGATGCACTCAAGCGGCGAAGCTATGCTGTCCAGCCACCGATGGCCAGTTGGCTCGCTTCCTATTCCAACGCCGCCATTGCGGTATTGAATGTCATTCGTTACATAAGGATTGTGTTTCATGAGCGCGTTGGTCGAGATAGTGCAATCCGGTCTAGATAAGAATGACATGCCGAAATTGTCGGTAGTGATTCCGCTGTACAACGAGCAAGAGGTCGTCACGCTTATGTACGAGCGGCTAACCGTAGTACTCACCGGACTGCAAGTTGCTTATGAACTGGTCTTAGTGGATGATGGTAGTCGCGACGACACACCCGCTATGATGAGGCGGCTCGCCGAAGATGATGCGGCTGTCACCGCTGTACTTCTAAGCAGAAACTTTGGAAAGGAAGCGGCTCTGACAGCGGGTTTAGCGCATGCGGTCGGCGCTGCAGTCGTCATCATGGATGCCGATTTGCAGGATCCTCCAGAACTAATCCCCAAAATGGTGCAAGCCTGGAAACAGGGTGCGGATGTCGTTTGCATGCGTCGCAGCTCCAGAGCAGGCGAGACTTGGTTCAAGCGCTACAGCGCACATCACTTCTACCGAATGCTCAATGCTGTCAGCGATGTGGAAATCCCACCCGATACCGGCGATTTTCGCTTGTTGAGTCGTAAGGCTATCCATGCTCTTCAACAGCTGAACGAGCGAAACCGCTACATGAAAGGTTTGTTCGCCTGGATTGGCTTGCCTACAACAGTTATTGAGTATGATCGGATGCCGCGTGTGGCGGGTACTACTAAGTGGAACTACGTCAGGCTGTTTAGTCTTGCCTTTCAAGGCATAACTTCTTTCTCCACGGCTCCGCTGCGCCTGGTCATTGCTGGAGGCTTGTTAACCGCATTCCTGGGCATCGTTTTCGCCCTGTGGATCGTCGCAAAGGCGCTTTTTTTCGGCGAACCGGTACAAGGATACCCGTCTCTCATTTCCATGATTACATTTCTTGGCGGTGCCCAACTGCTGTCAATTGGTCTGCTTGGCGAGTATATCGGCAAAACCTATTACGAAACCAAGCAGCGGCCCGTGTATCTGGTACATGATGTCGTGAAACGAGGAATAACAGCGGATTAAATGACTCCGTACTTCGTGCGTTCATGTACATAGAATAGACGTCATATAGATCTGGCCGAAACGTTTAAACGCAACCTGCCCTCAGTATGCCAAAAAAGTAAAAAGCGGCGTTCATCGATTGTCATTGGCTACTCACCTGCCACGCGACTATGCTGCCGAGATTACGAATTTGTAATGTTTGAGTTTGTCTGATGACAGACTAAATGACGTAACGTACTCAATTGCGAGACTACCGTACATTATGGGTGAGCTACTAGTTACGACAGCGGATGCGGTGTCGCCTCACGCGCTAACGTGTGTTTGGTCATATCTCATAGAGGAATCACACCAGCGATGAAAGTTCTTGTGGTAGAAGACGAAAGAAAGCTGGCGAACTACCTGCGTCGAGCGCTTACAGAACATGGCTATGTGGTTGATGTCGCGGGCGATGGCAGGGAAGGTCTATATTTGGCACGGGAAACTCCATACGATCTTATTCTTCTTGATGTAATGTTACCGGGCATGGACGGATTTCAACTGCTACGCCAACTGCGCAAACAAAGTCGTGTGCCAGTGCTCATGCTTAGTGCAAGGGACCGAGTTGAAGACCGGGTACGAGGGCTGGAGGATGGCGCTGACGACTACCTTCCCAAGCCATTTTCGCTGACCGAGCTAATGGCGCGGATCTTCGCGTTGGTTCGTAGAAACGAACCTGCCCACTTGGCTGACTCCCACACGAATATCGTTCGCGTAGCCGATCTAGAGCTGGATCTTCTACGTCGACGGGTCTTTCGAAACGAGCAACCGATCAACGTGACAGTAAAGGAGTTCGCTTTGCTTCATTTGCTCATGCGTAAGCGTGGCCAAGTCTTATCTCGGCAGACTTTAGCGGAACAAGTATGGGATATCAATTTCAACAATAACGCCAATGTAGTTGAGGCGGCCGTGCGGCGGTTACGCACAAAGGTGGATGGCCCGTTTGAGAGCAAACTCATACACACCGTGCACGGCATGGGCTATGTAATCGAGGTTCGGGATGCTGAGTGTTGAGCTTCGCACACTCGATTCGAGGCCGACTTTCGCGCTGGCTCGCGATACAGACTTTGCTAAGTGTAGGGCTGATATGTACTGCGGTTTATCTTGCGATTAGTTCTAATTTCGCGACCCGTCAGACTGAGCTGTTGACGGAGAAGCAGAGCGCAATTCAACATTTGGTTTCGGAAAGCGCATTTGAAGACGGCTCGGAATGGCTGCAACATCAGTTGTTGGATTTCTTCCGCGGCCACCCAGAGCTCTCGCTAGCGCTGCACAGTAGCGGTGCAACCGAGACGTTTGGCACCAGACCGCCAAATGCCGAGGCAACTATCGTTCGGCGGCGTACATTTACGCTATCGGAGTATGGGCTATCGACTGGACCGATCCAAGCGGAATTAATCATGGATATCACTTCCGACGCCCGTTTTCTCAGCCGCTTAGCACTGGCTCTATTCATCTGCGCGATCCTAGGCGCAGTACTCGCCTCATTAGGTGCAGCGTGGTTGGTTCGTAGAGCACTTTTGCCCATCGATACATTGAGTAGACAGGTGGAAAAGCTGTCCCCGGAGCGGCTTGACGAGCGGCTTGAGGCGCACGACCCTGTGGCAGAAATCCGTCCGCTAATTGCCCAATTCAACGCATTACTTGAGCGTATAGAAAGTGCCTATGCTCAGATCGAGGCATTTAACGCCAATCTGGCCCATGAGTTAAGGACGCCGTTAGCAACGCTAATTGGCGAAACCGAACTGGCATTAAATTCCAAACGATATGAGCATTCGCTTAACGAAATGCTCATTTCTAATCTGGAAGACCTACACAGAATGGAAAGAGTCATCAACGACATATTGCTCCTCGCACGGGCCGATGGCGCCACGAGAATTCAGACGGAACACACCCATAGTATCGCCATCACCATTCGAGAAGTTATGGATTATCACGAAGCTCAGGCCGAAGAAGGTAACGTGAAGCTACTGCTGGTGGGGGACGCCTCAGCAATGATTAGCCGGACACTATTTCAACGCGCCGTGTCGAATTTGCTCTCAAACGCAATCCGGCATGCCGACGCCTTCAGTGATGTGCTCATTGTGGTGGAAGCTGCAGATGAACAGGTACGGATCGCAGTTTGTAATCTTGGCATTCCTGTCGCACAAGAGCACCTGGTAAGGTGCTTTGAGCGGTTCGTCAGGTTACCGGCAGAGCAGGTATCCAGCGAACAAGGCAATCTTGGACTGGGGCTAGCAATTGTTGCGGCGATAGCTCGAATGCACGGCGGTAAAACGTTTTGTAGATCGGTCGACCGATTGGTTACTATGGGCTTCACGGTACCTAGTTCACTACATTAGCTTCGGCAGTCGAGTTCAGATACTAATCGCGCCGCAGGTGGGGATGGCTGCCTAGGAGCTGGATAAATGACACCGCGCACAAGCGTAGCCGTGCGCGGTGCATTCTCCTATCCCTTTATGAAGACAAGCGTCGCCAAATCGAGCTATCGATTCGATTGCCGTTGGACCTCTGCACTATATTCTGGGCCATTACGCATACGAACATAATCGGCGTAGGCAGCTCGGTATTCTCGGCTATAAGTGATTGAAGGCTCGTAATCCACCCGGAATTCATCGAGCCCCGCTTTCTTCCACAATGCTAGATCCGCAAGCACCTCAGCCCGCGTCTTGGGTTCTCCGAAAACACTCGCAATGTTCGAAGATGCTGCCGAGTTTGCATTAGCGGAGGTGTTTGGCTGAGCGCTGACTGCCATCGTCGTTGTCGCCAACAGCACTGCTGCGAAAAGGTTCTTTTTCAAGTTTGTCATACGTTTACTCCTAGAATTGACGTATTCATGCGGTTGCGAAATTGCGCGCGATGAAAGTTAAGCCGCTTGAATGAATTGTAGGAAGTCAGCCTGGTCAGTTTCCGAACATGAGCATTACTTCTTTGTTACCCAACTCAATGTGTAGTGAGCTATACCAAACAGTTTTACCAGCTGTAGACCTTTGGTCATGCTCGATTTTCGGGTAAGTTGAACGTTTACGGACGCTGCAGCAGGTCTCGCCTTAAAAAATTTAGAAGGTTCCTGACTACCCTCGGCGCCTTGTCTCAAGGATGTACAACATTGGAATAGCCGTGAGACCGTCTCTAGGAAAGCGGCTGGGAGCTTTGTCAAACCCGTCGGGCAGCCCGAACTCCCTTTCGATCATGCCTGGTTTCTTCTGCGTCATGTCGCCGTCTCAGAAAATGCCACACGACACGGCCCTAAACCAAGTAAGCACAATCGCCCACCAGCGTGCATGAAGGTTCTGCATCGCTGGTGAACACATGCCAACTTAGAAGCGGTGGCGTAGACCGACGCCAATCGACTGAGTCTTGTTACCCGAAACGAAGGCAACATTTTTTCCGTAGGCGCCTTGCGCATAAAGATTCGTGCGCGCGGAGAGCTTATAGGTGTAGGCCAGACCAACAATGTGCTGCGCTTTGAGGTCGCGACCGGCGTAGGCTGCACCGCTTTTTCGCGGGTCGACCATACCCCAACCGGCGAGCAGCTTGCCGTTCGTACCGACAGGGGCGCTTAGGCCTACGCCGTAAGAGTACGCACGGAAGCCATCGTTATACGGGCGGATACTGTTGAAATCTAGTTGCGAATTGCGCAGTTGAGAGGGGGTGCCGAACCAGCCGTCATCAGTGATGCCGAAGCCCAGATGCACTTCGGCCACCCTGAAGTCATAACTGCCTGCAAGGTTCCAGGATTTGGCGCTGATGCCTGTCGCGGTCTTGGCGTCTTTTATCTGATCGTACGTCAGAACCGTCGCCAATGGTCCGTTCGAGTAGCGTAGCCCTACGGTAACGGCGCGGACGTTCGGCTCGTTCTGGTCCCTCTGCTTGAACTCTTGCGCACCGTCCGTATTAAACGAATACCCGAAGCCAGCCTGGAAGCCGGAAATGCTGGGGCTGAGATACTGAACCTGGTTATCGTAACGGACCTCAGCTACGCTGAACGTGCCGGCTGTACGAGCTTGATTGAAGTTGTTGCCGAATGGCGTGGCGACATCCGCCAACCAGCGATAGGCTACGTTGCCTTGGCGTCCCAGGGTGAATGTGCCCCAAGCGTTGGATTTCAGCCCCACTACCGCTTGACGGCCATACAGACGACCGCCTTGGGCTTGGGTGCCGTCCATTAAGCTGTACCCGCTTTCCAGTGTAAAAATAGCTTTCAAGCCATCGCCCAGATCTTCGCTGCCTCGCAGTCCCCAGCGGTTGCTAGATTGAGCACCATCCCAGCTTCCCGCTTTGGATGCACTCACTGAGTCGCTTCTAAATTTTGTGTAGCCTACACCGCCGTCTAAAAGGCCATATAGCGTTATGGATGTATTGGCCTGCGCCGCTCCAGCAAACCCGGTGAGCAAGGCGGTAATTAGCAAACTCTTCTTCATGAAAACTCCAAAAATAGCCTTGATCAGTTGTAAGACCTTTTGTGGGTCAGCTGATCAAACTCCCGAATGGAAGTCGCCGGCATTACAGCAGTGTTTATTGAACACGCAGTGAATTTAAGGCTTCCTGACGCAGATGTAATCCCGCAATCATCTTCCGGTAATTGAAGTCGGCAAGGAACAACCTTCCATGAAATTCAGTGAATGGGATCATCTGGAATACGTTGGCGTCAGGAGTTGAGTTGACGGTTGATAGCAACTTCAAGCGTAGATTCCGGTAGTCAATTAATGGTGGGAGTCTCGGGTCAACAAAGTCCCTTGGAGTAGATTCGCGGCGCTTCTTTTCCCGTGGCTCGATCATTTTGATTGTTCCGCTATGTCGTTCACGTGGCGGAGTAATTAGCCACGGTTCGAAGTCGAAGACGAAGGCAGACCCGGGCAGCATGGCGATGTTCTTATTCGTTTTGCGGCTCTATTCGTTTAATTGGCGCGGAGACATTGTGCTTCGCCTGAGGTTTTCACTCGTTAACAGCCTTGAGTGTTATTCGATCAACTAGACGATTCTACGTGGCCAAATGCAACGAATCGGACCTTGGTCAGGCGAGAGGAGGCAATGCTACGGGCAGTCTGCTGTCTGCAAAGCGGCCTATCTGGATGTGGATTGGCGCTGCTAATGTGCATTGCGAAAATGTAATCCTGGCGTTTGAAGTTTGTCGCGGCCATGCACGTACTATTCGTACCTTGCGAACGCGAAGCAAGTCATACCTTATAGCCGTAGCTTCGCTAAGTACACAGGATTCCCCCCCCCCCAGAGCGCCGGAGTGACGCTTCGCATAAGCCGTCATAGCTCGGTCAAGACTTAGGTTGTTTTTCTGGCGTTGATAAACAGCGCGTTGGTAGTTTCACGTGAGTGCGCGAAGGCGTCGAAGTGGAAGGACAGCTGCAAAGGGAAGGCCAGCAGATTACCGAAAGCTGGGGCCACATGCATTCCAGCTCTAGCAGACCTTTCACGACGTGCCGAGTGATATCTAGCGACAGATAGCGACCGTTTCGAATATGAAAAAGATAACTTGCTGTACCGCTGCGCAGTTATGAAGATTCTCTACACCAACTTTCATCGAGGCGACGGCGGAGGACATACTACTTACATTCTCTCGCTTGCGCGTGAACTTAGTGGTATGCACGAGATCGTCATTGCAGCGCCTAGAGGGAGCCGTCTTTTCGAATCAGCGGGGGCTCTGCCAGGCGTTCGTACTATGTCGCACGAGTTTAAAGGAGGATTGCTTAAAACAATTTTGAGCGCTCGACGTCTAAGGACGTTTCTCCGATTGGAGCAATTTGACATTATTCATGTTAACGGCGCGACAGATCATCGTGCCTGTATGTTCGCATTGATGGGGTCTGGCGCATGGCGCCCAGTCCTTGTGTATACCCAACATAGTGACCGCCTTTCCCGAAGCGTTGGCGCACTAGCACGTGCGAAGCTGGCAACAGACCATGTCATTTCCGTATGCGACCATACGCGTAGAAAATTGATCGACTCATACTTCGGCGGGTGCCGTCAGCACGTAATCCGAAATGGTGTCGATTTAGTCAAGTTTGTTGCGCCATCGCGAGAGGAACGATTGACGGCAAAGCGTTATTGGATTCCGACTCACCTGGCGGGACGGATAGTCGTAGGCAGCAATGCGGGAACCGCGCAGTACAAAAATTGGCTGGATATGGTCGAAGCGGTCTCCCTTCTTCCTGCCGTGCTACGCAGCCAAATAGTCATCTTGATTGCCGGCGTACTTCCATCAGATGCTCAGCGCGCCAGAGTCGAGGCCCTACGCATGCGTAACAGTATCGTTTTTACAGGGCTTTTGGATGATGTTTGTTCGTTCTTGGCAGCGTTGGACGTCGGGTTCGTGGTGTCATCGGAAATAGAGACCATTTCGTTTGCATGCCGAGAAATGATGGCTATGGGTGTACCTGTAATCGTCAGTGATGCGGGCGGTTTGCCCGAGAACGTCGACGACGGACATAATGGCTGGATTGTGCCAGTCGGAGATCCACAAGCGATAGCTTCGGTTCTTACGAAAGCATTGGAAAATCCTACAGATCTAGCGCTTATGGGCCAGCGCGCACGTGAGAAGGCAGTTCAGGAGTTTTCGGTTGATGCGTTCGTCTCGTCTACACAGGATGTGTACCTGCGAGGCAGAGTTTCGCCTAAGAAGGGTGCTTGGATTGTGCGCTCTGGCTGAACTTCGATAGCGGTAAAACCGTGTGCATGGCGCATATACGTTATGGGGCAGTTACCCGCACGATTGAGCTGACGATGGATTGAACCGCCCCGGGGCGGTTCAGAGGGCTTGTCAACGCTTATGTTTATCTGACTGTCCGCGCTAGTTTGGAATCGATGCTCGAGACCATGTATTTCGCCAATTTGATTCAACGTGGGTCGGATGAGCATACCCAAGACGAGTAGCACAATCAGACCGACGCGAAATAATTGCGTTGTTGACATGGATCAGGGCAAATTTTAGGGACCGCAGCCGCTACTGCGTGTTTAGGTGTAGAAGTAAGAAATAAGCAAGCCGAAGTCGGCAAAAGTATACCGTCGGTTAGTCTACTATTATATCGTCTAGTCCCTGGAAAACGGTTTTCCGTTGAAATCCACAGTGATGAGATTACCGTCTAGGGACCCCATGCCGGGCGCATTCATGGGCATGCCTGGCGCAGCTACACCCTTGACTGAGGCGTCTGCCAAGAGCTTGTTAACCGCACTGGCAGGAACATGGCCTTCGATGATCTGCCCAGTACTATCGACCACGCCAGTATGACAAGAGCCAAGCTTCGCAGGCACACCAAGCTTATTTTTGATCGACGTCATGTTTGTGGTTTTGATGGCCTTAACATCAAAACCAGACTCGCGCATATGGTCAACCCACCCGGAGCAGCATCCACAGTTCGGATCCTGATACACCGTAATAGCGGTACCAGCCGCATGGGCCAAAGAAGAGGCGGCCATGAGAGTAGCCGCGCCCACCAACATCTTCATAATCTACTCCTGACAAGGACGGATTTAACCAGTCCATGGTTGAATCGGACCTCTCCCGGATATTCTATTGCGCCGCGTCACTCCTGTGTTCGCAAAGTAACTTCTTTTTGTGCCTCCAACACCTTGGGCGGCCAGCTGCTCTTTATGTACGCCAGGACAGCGATGGTTTCCTCATCGGTAAGGATGTCGCGATAAGCTGGCATATCGGTGTCGTAGCCCCGCGGCGCTGTGCGTCCTGGCACCAAGCTGTTTTTCACCATATCAATCAACATGGCATCTGGGTGGTGCCAGGTATGGCCCGTCTTATCGTGCGGAGGAGCTGGCAATCTGCCATTTGGCATGCGTTCGCGCCAATTCGGCTGGCCTTCAAGTGCTCCGCCATGGCAGACCGCGCAATTTTTCGCATACACCACCTTACCTTGCATCACAAGATGCTTATCCGCTGGGTCTATGAATGCCGGGTCGGGCGACCTTAATAGGCTGTAGTAAATGGCAATGATGCCGACTACGGCAAAACCGACCACGCTAAAGACGAGCTTCTTCTTTGACATTGCTGTAAGTTAACTGACCTTAACTTTTCCGACCATCCCTGCCTCGGTGTGTCCGGGAATCAGGCATGCAAAGTCTACCGTGCCCGCCTCCCCAAACTGCCACACCAAGCCGCCGACCTGACCCGATTTCAGTGTGATCATATTTGGTTCTTCATGTGGCATGTCGGGCATTTTTAGCATTTCTGCAGCGTGCGCCTTCAAGTCCTCAAGGGACCCGATGACCATTTCATGCGGAATTTGCCCGGTGTTCTTGATGAAGAATCGGACCGTCTCGCCGGCCTTGACCTCGATGTCGCTCGGTGTAAAACGCATAGCGTCGTCCATCGTCACTTCGATCGTGCGAGTGACTTTGGCAGGGTCGCCAGGCTGACCGACCGGCGAAGAAGCGTGCGACATAGAAGACATGTCATGACCATGCATGCCGTGTGAGGCGGTGCCGTGCCCGCCCGCATGTGTGCCTGCAGCCAAAGCGAAGGCCGGTAGAACGCTTAGAGCGAAAATAGATATAGTCTTCTTCATAGATTGAACTCCAAAAATGTATACATTGAGACGGAGGCGCGGCATCGCACTTCCTTAAATAACAGCGACATTAAAAACGAAAGGCCAGACCAGCTACAAAACGTGTTTCCTGCTTGGAGTCACCTGCTGCGCGAGCGTAATCCGCTGTCTTTCCAAACTTGCTGGACCACTCAACGCCGACATAAGGCACGAATTGCCGTGTGATTTCATACTTAAGCCGCAGACCGGCAGTGCCTGTGGAAAGGCCGCTACCTCTACCCCAACGCTGGTCATCTTTGCCGTAGAAGTTCACTTCAACGCTCGGTTGCAGGTAGAGCTTTTGAGTGAGCAAGATGTCATACTCCGCTTTCAGTCCAAGGGCGGTTCGCCCGCTCGGGCCGACGAAAGCCGTCGCATCCACTTCAAACCAATAGGGAGCCAGTCCTTTGAAGCCAAAGGCCAACCACTCCCGGTTTGGTGCGCCCGACCCATAGTCAAAGCGAAAGCCCAGTTCCGTGTCCCAGAACGTCGAGATGGCATGCCGCCACAGCAGCTGCGTCTTGGATTCTTGCAACTTGCCGCTCGCTACTTCGCCTTCCGCTTTGATGACGGCGCGGTTATAGGTGCTACCGTACCAAGCCTCACCTTCATAGGCCGCCCATTCCTCGCCTCGCGCCCTGACATACTCAAATCTGTCGAATCGCACCGAACCGAAGTTGTGCATGTCCGACATGACTAATGCCTCAGATGGAGGCAGCGCATACTTGCCCGCGTTACGCACATAGCCACTGGAGTACGCATTAGGATCCCGGGCATCCGCAGGAGCTGAACCCCCTTGCATTTGCATATCGCCGTGATCCATTTCGCCATTGCCCGAGCGCATTGCTCCCATATCGTGTGCAGTGGCCGTTGGAGCTGTGTTAGCTTGGTCATGGTTCATGCTTGGTATAGAATTTGTAGACTTCGCGGCGGGAATGGACTTCATATCCATGCCCTCATGATTCTGGCCACTACCATGCATCGTGCCGTGGTCCATGCCAGGCATACTCATCGTGCCGTGGTCCATGCTAGGCATGCTCGCGGCATCAGGGGCTGGGCTGGTCGGCATGGGGGCATGTCCGCTATGGGCGTCATGCGCTTGGGCGAACGCAAAAAGAGGTGTTGCACCCAGCGTTGCGATGGCAACCTCAAGAATGCGTTTTCTTGTATGGGTATTCACAGTCCAGGTTCCCTTTCTCTCGTTTATTGAGCTCATACCACCACCACTTCGCGAAACATCCCCGCATCCATATGCAGCATCAGATGGCAGTGCCAAGCCCAACGGCCCAGAGCATCGGCGGTCACGAGAAAGCTGATGCGTTGCGCCGGCTGAACCGGAATCGTATGACGGCGAGCTTGAAAGCTACCGTCGGGCGTCTCAAGCTCACTCCACATGCCGTGTAAATGCATGGGGTGCGTCATCATGGTGTCGTTGTGCAATATGACTCTGACCCGTTCGCCGTAACGGAAATGAACCGGGGTCGAGCTTCCGAACTCCACACCGTCAAAGGACCAGGTATAGCGTTCCATATTTCCGGTCAGATGAAGCTCAATTTCACGTTCTGCACCACGCGGATCCATCGCACCGCCCACAGTGTGTAAGTCCGATAACGTCAGTACTCTGCGGCCGTTGTTGCGTAGCCCAATGCCAGGATCGTCCAGGTTAGTGCGCGGCATGTCGACCCTCATATCGATGCTCGGCCCGTACTCTGTCTTGGCGTGGCGTACTTGGGTGCTTGCGCCGGCTGCTGCCATCGCGCCATGATTCATACCCGTCATGCCCGCGTGATTCATTCCCTGCATGCTGCCATGGTTCATCCCTGCCATATTGCCGTGGTCCATACCGCTCATCGGCGACTGACCAGACGCGCCATGGCTCATTCCCGACATTCCGCCACCCATGGCACCCATCATGTCCGCCATGGTGAGCCATTCCACAGGGTCAAGCGCGGGCACGGGCGCCTCGAGACCAGCACGCGTAGCCAGCGTGCCACGGGCATATCCGGTGCGGTCCATGGCCTGCGCATAAACGGTGTAAGCGTCGTCCTTCGGCTGCACCAATACGTCGTAGGTTTCTCCTGGCCCGAACCGGAACTCATCAACGGTTACCGGTTCTACATTGACGCCGTCCGCCTGAACAACTGTTAACTTCAGCCCTGGTATGCGCACATCGTAGAAAGTGTTTGCTGCGCCGTTGATAAAGCGCAGCCGCACACGTTCTCCAGGTTGAAATAGCCCAGTCCAGTTGCCCGCTGGCGTTGTGCCGTTCATCAGGTAAGTCAACACGTTGGCCGATAAGTCCGCAAGATCGGTCGGGCTCATGCGCATTTCGTTCCACATCTGGCGCTTCTCGATAGCCGCTTTCAGGCCTATTTTGGAAGCATCCCGGAAGAAATCGACTGCCGTGGGCTGGTTATAGTTGTAGTAGTCGCCCTGCATCTTGAGCTTGGCCAGGACCCGCATCGGATCCTCGTCAGTCCAGTCGGATAACTGAACGACATACTCCCGATCCGCCCGTATGGGGTCGGTTTGTGCCGGGTCGATAATAAGTGCTCCATAAACGCCAGTCGCCTCCTGCATCCCTGAGTGCGAGTGATACCAGTACGTGCCGCTTTGTTCGACTTTAAATCGGTAGGTGAACGTTTCCCCTGGGGCGATGCCCGCGAAACTAATGCCTGGAACGCCGTCCATTTGGAAGGGCAGGATGATGCCGTGCCAGTGAATGGAGGTGGCTTCCTTCAGGCGATTCTTCACGCGAATAGTGATCGTATCGCCTTCGCGCCAGCGTAGGGTTGGCGCAGGAAGAGAACCATTGACGGTAGTTGCCATGCGTGGGCTGCCCGTGAAATTGACGGGCGATTCACCGATCTCCAAGTCGAACTCGGTTCCCGTCAGCACAGTGGCTGAGCCGGTGCTCGTTTTGACGGATGTAGCCCCGGCTGCTTGAACTAAGGGCGATAAACCCAACAATACGCCGCCGGCCGCAAGGCCCTGAACGAATCGGCGACGGGGCAGTATAGGCACTGAAAGAGAGTGCGGTAACAAGTGTTTCACGTGAGCATATCCCAAAGTCGAGAGAGGGGGCAGATATCAATCATCCTTCGATGATCAAAGCCTCAAATTAAATTGATGATTAGCACTTTAACGAAATGTGCATGTCGACCCAGTGACGCCGACATTACTTTTTTGTAATGTGTGGACAGCCTTAAGGTTGAGTTGCGGAGTTGCTTTCGATATTGACAGCGGGTTGGCAGTCGAGTGCGTCCCCTCTGTGTTATGTATCCATCAACCAAAACATCATGACTCCCATACCGACAAAAGCGAAAATGGCAACGAGTGCGATCGCCGCCAATGCGATCGCAATAATTTTGATTAATTTGTTACGCATGTCACTACCCAAATTTCTACGCCTCGTGAATGCGAGACGATGCACTGCCAGGAGGGTCCGCAAGTCCGAGTGAATCCCTATCATCAGTCCGCTACCGGGTAGGGTGGTGCGGGCTAATCTTTGAGCGGCGAGCGTGCTACCAACCGTTTGGAGTGAGCTTTTTCGCCCTGGGCTTTTTCCGTTTTCTGGCCCTCGTCGCAAGCGTGCATGCCTTTCATCATGAAAAACATCATCAAGGGACAGATCAGAAAGAACAAAAATGGGGCGCCAGCAGCAAGCCAATCTCGGGCGGCGGGCAAAGTGGCGTACGCTACAGCAATGGCGACAGCTAGGCCAAGAGCCGCCTTCAACATAGTTTTCGTATCACATTTCATCTTCGTATCCTTCAAGTGGACGCTTGATTCATATCCACGCAGTAGCGTTCAGTGATGATGGCAGTCCACTGTAGCGAACTCGTGCTGTCAGCTCGATTACGCCAAAGTTACTTTTGTGTCATCCCTACGTTATGTTTGTCAGTAGGCACGGAAATTATTGGTATTTAACGGAAGAAGAGAGCAGTAACGGCGGTCTCTCGCGGAGGAGAATATGCGAAGGAAGATAGTAAAGCCACGTCAAGCCTGCTTGACATTACCGTAGTGGAAAGGTTTAGCATTGTCGTGCTGCATTAGCAAAGGAGACAGCACAATGATTGAGTTCGAAGTCAAAGACATGACTTGCGGTCACTGCATGGATACTATTACGCGGGTGGTCAAAGAAACGGCACCAATGGCCAGCGTCAAGATTGATCTCCCAACGCATTTGGTTCGTATCGATGGGGAACTCGATGCAGACGTCCTTGAACGTGTGATTCGAGAAGTTGGCTATACGCCAGTGCGTAAGCTTTAGGGCCGGACTGTTTTGGTTTTCGATCACTACGCTGTTCCCAAGTCCTGGCGCTTAAGGCTGCATGTTTCGGTAACTGAACTGAGCCATCGTCGTGGACGACAGGGCTCCCAAATGCTCGCAGGCACCTAACGAAACTTTTGGGTAAGTTTACGGCAGTTTTCAGGGTTTCCGAACCCTGAGATGATACTAACCAATCTAATGACGCCGAGCTTAACGTGACGCGCCATGTTTTATATCTTGTGTCGGGCAAGATATCTCCTGGTGATCATAAGAACATCCGGGCATGAGCCCTTGGGCTCGTGCTGTATTACAGATTTGTAATCTGATCGTCATCGTGTTGTCAGTTTGGCCCCTGTAGAGTCTCAGTTTATGAGTTCAGGCGTCTCTAGGTCGTGAATAACCCCTACGGCGGATACAGAACAGGAAATGCATCGCAGGAGCGATCTCCATGAAATTACTCGTCGTTGAAGATGAGATAAAGACCGGCGAATACATACGTCAAGGGCTTGTTGAGTCCGGCTTCATAGTCGATCTGGCCCGCACAGGTCTCGACGGACACCATCTTTCCCTAACAGGGGATTATGATTTGATCATCTTGGATGTCATGCTCCCCGATGTTGACGGCTGGCGTATTGTTCAAGCGTTGCGCGAAGCCAAATCAGCTACTCCAGTATTGTTTTTGACCGCACGCGATAGCGTTGAAGATCGGGTTAAGGGCTTGGAACTAGGCGCTGATGATTATTTAATTAAACCTTTTGCTTTTTCGGAACTGCTTGCGCGAGTGCGTACGTTACTGCGGCGAGGAATTGTGCCCGTCTTTCATGACCAACTGCAAGTGGCCGACCTGGTGTTGGACATTCCGCGCCGGCGGGCGAAGCGACAAGACGTACGCATTAACCTCACAAACAAAGAGTTTGCACTCCTGGAGCTTTTGGTGCGCCGCCAAGGCGAGGTATTACCCCGTTCCCTAATTGCCTCGCAGGTCTGGGACATGAATTTTGACAGCGATACCAACGTCATTGATGTGGCGATTCGGCGCCTGCGTGCAAAAATCGACGACGCCTTTGAGCCCAAGCTGATTCATACCGTTCGCGGCATGGGTTATATGCTTGATGTCAGCTGCGCGAGCTGAAAAAGAGTGGCACATCGCCCCGCGTCTTTGGCGCTACGCCTGACCGTATCCATTGGCGTGGTCATAACAGTGGTGCTCCTTACGTTTGGATGGCTGGTCCAACGATCCATTAACAACCACTTCGTACAGCAAGATGTCGATGAGCTTAATGCTGTTGTTCAATCGCTGACCCAGACGCTCTCGGAGCCTACAGATACTCGAGGAACGGATGCGTTGAAGCATCGGCTAGCGATCGCCGTTTCAGGTCATCATAATGCACAATTCCGGGTGTCGGATAGTCGGGGAAATGTGATTTATGCTACGCCTAATTCGGATTTGAGGGGTTTTTCACAGTTGGTTCCCGCTATGGGCGCAATCACAATCGACTCGGTGAAAGTATGGCGGGATAAGGGAGGAACCTATAGAGGTGCTGTTGTCCAGCTACTGAACAATGGCCCGCCAAATGGCGAGTCTTTTACAGTAGCTGTGGCAACTGGTATCAATTTTCATCTGCACTATCTTGAAAGCTTTCGCAGCTATTTGAGAATTATTACGACCGCAGCCTGTCTAATCGCCATTTTCGCGACGTGGCTTGCGGTGTATCAAGGGCATGCGCCGATACGGCGCATCAGCCGGGAGATTCGTCGAATCAAATCTGATCAGCTTTTTATTCGGCTTGATCCTGGTACGGTTCCGGTGGAGTTGACTGAGCTAGCCGTCTCATTCAATGAGATGCTCGATCGCATTGAAGAAGGTTTTCAGCGGCTGTCGAATTTTTCGGCTGATATCGCTCATGAGATGCGTACGCCCATAACGAATCTGAAGACTCAGACGGAAGTTGCTCTCTCACAATCGCGTGATGTCGACCAGTATCGAGAAATTTTATATTCGAATCTGGAAGAGTACGAGCGTATGGCCAAAATGGTCGCAGATATGTTGTTTTTGGCACAGGCCGATAATAATCAGCTCAAACCTGAGCTCGTCAGCGTGGATTTGGCTGCAGAAGTGCAAGCTCTATTTGATTACTTCGAAGCGTGGGCTGAAGAACGGTCCGTTTCATTGATACGAGAAGGACAAGCATTACGTATTCAGGGCGATAGATTGATGATACGACGCGCGCTGAGCAACCTTTTATCTAATGCCCTCCGCTATTCCCCTGCGGGCCGCGCGGTCACAGTTTCACTAGCGGCGAACAGCAACGACATGGTGGCTATTCGTGTGTACAACTACGGGCCAATGATAGATCGCGAACATCTTCCGAAGCTGTTTGACCGATTTTACCGAGCCGATCCTTCACGCCAACGTAAAGGTGACGGAGCCGGTTTGGGTCTAGCCATTGTCAAATCGATTATTGAAGCACATGGCGGCTCCATTTCTGCAAAAGATGAGGGTGGGAAAATGGTTTTCGAGATCAAGCTTCCTCAGGAGAGAGATCGCGAGGCTTAGAGCAGTTAACTATTAAAGTAGTAGACCAATTGACCCGGTTCTGAAAGGTAATTACGCACTGGACGCCTTAACGGCGACGTCATCGCCGCCAACGATCCACAGCACCGTTGACATGGTTGAGCAGAATTCGACAGACTTTAAGTAAGCGTCCGCCGAACCTTGCAATTACCCACAATTCTTGGCGATCTGTGCTCCTAGCAGCAGATCGCTAAGCCGACGCATGCCTCTCCAGATAACCAAGTTGCCCGGAGGCGGATCATGCGCCCTCGCCAAATAGCCACCAAGCCGGGCTAGGCAAATTAGATATTCTGCCAGACGGGACTGCTGCGATAACGGCTTGCGCCACTGTTGGGATAGCTTGGTCAGCACGAGTCTTTCGTCTACGGTAAATGCCACCTCTGGTGGCGCTCGAGGTGCCGAGCGATGAATCATAGTGAGCCAGAAGGTCCGCCAACTTACGATGCAACACAGGGCGATGAGATTAATGCGCCGTTGCGCCTTGCGAAGCTTGGGCTGTTCGATTCGGCAGCCTGATTTCAGAATGTAGTGGAACATCTCAATTTTCCAACGCAATGCATACCAACGTAACTTCTCAATGGCCTCGGTTCGAGTGCGCACCGGCATATCAGTCACCAACTTCCAATCGATGGGATCGCGCCCTTTGAGCTTGTCCTTTTCTCGTGCGTGAATGATGGTAACCGTCAACTCAGGATATCGGCTACGCTTGGCGCGCGACGGTAAAAGACGCAAACGCCGAAACGTCAATGCCAACCGCGCCTGGCACACCCGACCGTCCTTATCTCTGAACTCTATCTTGTGTATTCCTCTGCTGCGCACGGTGCGCATCTCCTCGGCCACGTGTGAGTGCCATCGCCACAGAGCCGATCAGCGCAGGTGTGCACGAGGAAGTGTGTACCCAATTCTTGAGCGGCGCAGAACAATTCATAGATGTCGCATTCACGATCACCGATATGAATGCATTGATCCGGACAGTCTAGCAAGGCTGTTGATTGCTGCACGTTCTGCAACCAGCGAATACTTTCCTTCTGCTCAATCGGTACACGGGTCGGATTGATCTTGCGCTTGAGCGCATTAGTTCCTTTGAATTTTATTGCGTGCCCAGAATTTGACGGCCGCCATCCCTAGAGGCAGTCCCTCAGGGGTGACGGCCAGGCTCGAATGCATCAATAGGCCGCATATCGTTTTATGCCCAACCCTACCGAGCAGTCCTATGTCCCCCTCGTTACTGCCATACGAAATTTCCGCCGTATCGTGCAGCACGAGCAATGGTCCTGGCATTGACTGGACACGATCGCGCGTGCAGTGGATGTGCCCGGACAAAATCGCCCATTCATCAACACGCGGATTCGAAAAGAATCGATAGGCCGCCTTCGATTGTGCTGCGTCTTGGCAGGCAAAAGGAATGCTCGGCTCGCCAGCCGCCGTGATCTGTTTGAGAACTTGGCGAAAACGTCGGGCTAAACGCGCATCACAAAACTCGCACTTGGCTGTCGCGCATTCCTGCTCCGCCCAGGCATCCGCACTGAGCTCCACTCTTGGTTATCTTCGCCATCCGAATAGCCTCCGAGATCGTCCGCATGGCAACAGGTTACAGCGAAGTTAATTTAAACTATCAAAAATCTTTCACAACTGCTTGATATTTGTGGGTAATTGCAAGGTTCGGCAGACGCTTACCTTAGTGGGGCGATACGGCGTGATGTGAGACCCGCCATGCGCCGCCAGGCTGATGCCCTAACGCCGCTTGCTTTTCTTTGTCACCGTGGTGAGCCTACTTCCTCTAGGTATCGGCCCCGAACGAGACACGTTACGGCAGATCGCCCTGGGCATCCTTTGGGTGCCCGCCCTTAACTGCTTGAGTCGTGCTACCAACTCGTGGCTAGGGTTTAGCAGGTCGGCTGCTTATGCTGAAATCGACCTCGCTCCAGTTTTTCCCGAACGCGCAAAAGTATTTCCAACGTGCAGGCGTGTGATGGCTTTGCCGATTACCAAGACTAAGACCATCGTATCGTTGAGTCCGAGATAGGGCAACGCGAAAAAAGCCGGTCGCCCATGACCATATTGTGAATTCAATTCGTTGTTCACCATATTGACGAGGGCGTTCTGTAAAAGGAAGGAGCTATAGGAACATGGTTTTCCATACCTCCCGATGACGGGGCAAGCACTGCTTCATGCCATATGCAAACCGGTTCAATCTGACAATCCAGTTACGCGTCGATTACATTTTTGTCATCCTCGTATAAACGGTCCATCTTCTGATAATTTCTCAGTGTGAGCTCGTTATAGTGCGGCAACTATAGCCATTTTAGGCGCATTTTTCGGTGACGGGGACCGACCCTGTTCAGTTGACACTTCACATGCTTATCACTTTACATAAAAATCGTCTCCTGATGCACCGAGAAGGAGCATGGTTCCTTTTTCGATGCCATATCGGCGTAGAAGTTCTAGAGTGAGGCTTCATGGAGCTCCGACACCTTCGTTGTTTTATCGCAGTTGCAGAAGAGCTTCACTTCGCACGAGCAGCAGAGCGGCTGCATATTGAGCAATCTCCGCTATCGCGCGCCATCAAAGAACTGGAAGAAGAGTTGGGCGTGCAGCTTTTCGTCCGAACCACGCGTAGCACCCGGATCACCCTTGCCGGTGGGCTTTTCTTGGAACATGTGCAGCGCGCACTTGCCGCCTTGGAGCAAGGGCGGGAAAGCGTTAAGTCTGCTGCCAATGGCTTTCAGGGGCAGTTGCGCATTGCCTTGTCTGACGGCATTACTCCATCGCGCCTACCGACCCTGCTGGCACGATGTCGCGAAGAGGATCCTGAAGTTGAGGTTCGGTTATTCGAGGTGCCGCTGGCTCAGCAAATTAAAGGGCTGCACGATGACCTATATGACGCAGGCTTTTCTATGGCTGATGCGGTGGGTGACGGCATCATTGTCGAAGCGGTTTGGGAAGATCAGTTGATGGTGGCTGTGCCTTCACGTCATCCTGTGCTGGAGTACCGCAAAATTCCGCTAGAGGAAGTGCTGCGCTATCCCCTCGTACTGGGTGACCCCGCTGTATGCGAGGGCCATGCTCGCCAGGTCGATCGTGTGTTGCGTAGGCAGGATAAGGAACCGCTACTCGCGCAGCGTGTGGCCTCGTTCGAGGTGATGATGGCGCTTGTGTCGGCGGGTCTAGCATTGGGCCTTGCTGGTGCAGCACATATCGCATCCACCCGTGAACCGGGAGTTGTGGCGCGGCAACTTGCAGGGCGTCCGCCCATGTTAATCACCTACTTGTTGCGTCGGGATGTCGAGCCGTCGCTGATGCTGGCTCGGTTTATTGAACGGCTGGAGTCTATCGAGTCGGACGTATAGAAATCGGTATTTATCTCAATTTATACATTTCGTGGGTGGTCAGGCCTTGAAACAAATAAAGATTATTATGTTTTTACCGACGATGCTGCTGCTGGCGGCTTGTGATCGGCCAACACCGCCCACCGCCGTCACTACGGAGACTGTAGAGTCGCTAGCGGCGAATCCTGAACGGTTGAAAGAGCTACGTCAGCAGTGCAAGACAGATCGCGTCAGCCTGGGTGATGTCCTTTGTGACCGGGTTGCCGAAACTACGCGCAAACGCTTCTATGGCGACGGCACAGTGCCTTACACCCCCTCCGAGACGCCACCGAAGTTCTGATCGTCGGCATTTCCCGACAGATTCCGTTTTTCTTTCCCGACACGCCGCAGCGCGCCCACGCTTGCGGCGTTTTTGTCGTGTTCGCTCTGGTATGAATTGATGTTTTTTTCATCAGCATTGTCCCGATAACGGTCTTTGACCGGCACTGCCCCAGCACCGATTCTCATGAGGCAGGCACAGGTTTGTGCCGCTTTTGAACAGGATATAGGTCAGGAGAAATCGGAGGCCGGGGTATGCAAGGGACGAACGTGTTGTTCGGGCAGATCGCCGTCGTATTCGGCATTGTGATCGCTGGCGTGTGGAGCGCCACACAATGGACAGCCGCCGCCCTGGGTTATCAGCTACGCCTGGGCTTGCCCTGGTTCGACTTCTACGGCACACCGGTCTATCACCCCTGGCGACTGTTCGAGTGGTGGTTCTTCTTCGACGCCTATGCCCCCGAGGTGTTCAACGCGGGCGGCATGATCGCTGGCGGCAGCGGTCTTATTGCAGTCGTGGTCGCCATCGGTATGTCGATCTGGCGTTCGCGTCAGGCGCGGCTGGTGACGACCTACGGTTCAGCACGCTGGGCAGACGCCACCGACATCCGTAAGGCCGGACTGAATCAGCCTACCGGCCTCTTCCTGGGGCTGCATGACGAACAATACCTGCGCCATGAAGGGCCGGAACACGTGCTGGCCTTCGCGCCCACCCGTTCGGGCAAGGGCGTGGGCTTGGTGGTGCCGACCTTGCTGTCCTGGCCTGCGTCTGCCGTCATCCATGACATCAAGGGCGAGAACTGGCAGATCACCGCTGGCTGGCGTGCGCGCTTTTCTCACTGCTTGCTGTTCAACCCCACCGATGGGAAGTCCGCCGGCTACAACCCGTTGCTGGAAGTGCGCAGGGGCGAGCATGAAGTGCGAGACGTGCAGAACATCGCCGACATTCTGGTTGACCCGGAAGGCGCGCTGGAACGCCGCAACCACTGGGAGAAAACCAGTCACGCGCTGCTGGTGGGTGCCATCCTGCATGTGCTCTATGCGGGCGAAGACAAAACGCTGCGCGGTGTGGCGAACTTTCTGTCCGATCCGGCGTGTCCCTTCGAGCTGACGCTGCATCGCATGATGACGACTGCGCATCTGGGGGATGCGACGCATCCGGTGGTGGCGTCCGCCGCAAGAGAAGTGCTGAATAAATCGGATAACGAGCGTTCGGGCGTTTTGTCCACCGCCATGTCGTTCCTCGGGCTGTACCGCGACCCTACGGTGGCCGAAGTCACCTCGCGCTGCGATTGGCGTATCGCCGACCTGATTGCGTCAGAGCATCCAGTATCGCTGTATCTGGTGGTGCCGCCCTCGGATATTTCACGAACCAAACCGCTGATTCGCCTGATTCTCAATCAGATCGGGCGGCGGCTCACTGAATCGCTCGACGGTTCCGATGGCATTGAGCGTCGCCACAAGCTGCTGCTGATGCTTGATGAGTTTCCGGCGCTGGGCCGTCTGGACTTCTTCGAGACGGCGCTGGCCTTCATGGCGGGCTACGGTATTCGCAGCTTTCTGATTGCGCAGTCGCTGAACCAGATCGACAAAGCCTACGGCCAGAACCATTCGATTCTGGACAACTGCCATGTGCGCGTGACGTTCGCCACCAACGATGAGCGCACCGCCAAGCGGATTTCCGAGACATTGGGTACGGCCACGGAACTTCGCGCCCAGCGCAACTATGCCGGGCATCGACTGGCCCCCTGGCTTGGACACCTGATGGTGTCGCGCCAGGAAACAGCCCGGCCACTGCTGACACCGGGCGAGGTCATGCAGCTTCCGCCGGATGAAGCAGTGGTGATGGTTTCCAGTGTCGCGCCCATCAAGGCCAAGAAGCTGCGCTATTACGCGGATACCAATTTCTCCTATCGCGTACTGCCGCCGCCTGCGCTGGCCGCCGAGCGCTACGCGGATGCGCCGCCGGCTCGCCCTGATGATTGGAGCGGTCTTGTGATTCCGGCTGTTCCCGCTGCTCCCGCGTCGATAGACAGTGACGACATGGCCGGCACAGCCGACGACGGTGGCCCGCGTCAACAGCCAGAGCTATCAGAGGCCACCGCCTACAGTCCCGAACCCCAATACCCGGTCAGCGACTTGTCGCTGCTTGATGACGACGACCTGTCACCCATGCTTCCCAGCCAGCTTGACCCCGCCATGCAGCGCGTGGCGCGCATGGCTGCCCTCGACCCTGATGACGGAATCCAGCTATGAGCCGCTACCGCCTGAACCTCTTTATCCATCCCGAACACGCCAAGCGCCTGGATGAGCTGGCCGCCAAGAAAGGCGTATCCAAGTCATCCATCGTGGCGGCGGCGCTGGCGTCCTGGCTTTCGCCCGATGCCGGCGACCAGCGCGAAGCGGCGATGGCCAAGCGACTGGATCGGCTATCTCGCCAGTTTGAGCGGCTGGAGCGTGACCAAAACATCCAGATCGAAACACTGGCGCTGTTCGTGCGTTACTACCTGACCGTCAGCACGCCGGTTCCCGAAGCCCATCAGGATGCGGCTCGCGCCCAGGGCAAGGCGCGCTTTGAGCAATTCGTCGAACAGCTTGGCCGCCACCTGATGCGCGGTCGCAGTCTGGTGCGCGATGTAGTGGAGGAACTGCACCCCGACCCTGTGCGCCTGGATGACACTACGACCGCGTTCGAGCAGCAGGAGCGCGTGTCATGAGTGCCGTTCCGAAATCATCAATTGCCGTCGCGCTGGATCGCCGCATTCAGATGTTGCGCACCGCGATGGGGCCGGTGATCGCCGAGGCGCTGGAAGACCCCGACGTAGTGGAAATCATGCTTAACCCCGACCGCTCGCTCTGGGTGGATCGTCTCTCCACCGGCCGGGCGCCGCTGGGCCTGGAACTGTCTGAAGCGGATGGCGAGCGGATTATCCGCCTGGTCGCTGCGCATGTTGGCGCGGAAGTGCATCGCGGCCAGCCGCTTCTGACCGCCGAACTGCCCGAAACCGGCGAACGCTTCGAGGGTATCTTGCCGCCCGCCGCGCCCGGCCCGGCCTTCGCGCTGCGCAAGCGCGCCGTGGGCGTGATTCCGCTGGACCGTTACATCGCCGACGGCATGATGAGCACGGCGCAAGCCGACTTTCTGGTGAGAGCGGTCCGTGGGCGGCTGAATATCCTGATCGCGGGTGGCACCAGCACGGGTAAGACCACACTTGCCAATGCTTTGCTCGCTGAAATCGCCGCTACGGGCGACCGTGTGCTGGTGCTCGAAGACACGGTGGAGCTGCAATGCACGGCAAACGATCATGTGCCGCTGCGCACACGCATGGGTGTGGTCACGATGCAGGAACTCGTGCGCGCCACGATGCGGCTACGCCCCGACCGTGTGGTGGTCGGTGAGGTGCGCGGCGGCGAAGCGCTGGATCTCATCAAGGTCTGGGGCACAGGCCACCCGGGCGGCATCGCCACTATTCATGCCGGTTCCGCCGTGGGTGCGCTCTTACGCCTGGAGCAACTGATTCTGGAAGTGGCGGTGAACCCACCGCGCGCTCTGATCGCCGAGGCGGTCAATGTCGTCATCTACATCGCTGGTCGCGGACGCAAGCGCCGTATCGAGAGCATTGCTCGCGTGGTCGGTTTTGACGGCACGGGCTACCAACTGGCCGATGCGCTCCAAGTTCCTTTTCCTGAACCGTCGCCATTTCCCGAGCCATCGTCGCCTTCTTCACCATCCCCTGATCTGTCTGGAGAACTGTCATGACGCCTGTTGCTTTCCGTATTTCTGCGGTTCCGCTTTTCAACGTCATCCGCTTGCGCCAGCTTGTCCGTCCTGAGGCGCAAGGGCTGTTGCTGGCCGCGATGTTGATGCTTCTAGCCGGTGCGGCCCAGGCTGCCGGTTCCTCCATGCCCTGGGAAGGGCCGCTGCAATCCATCCTCGAATCCATCCAGGGGCCGGTGGCGCGCATCGTCGCAGTCATCATCATTATCGCCACGGGGCTGGCGCTGGCCTTTGGCGACACCAGTGGGGGCTTTCGCAAGCTGATTCAGATTGTCTTTGGCCTGTCGATTGCGTTTGCCGCGTCCTCGTTCTTCCTGTCATTCTTTTCCTTCTCGGGCGGGGCCGTCGTATGAGTGCCAACACCGAAGGCGCGCCCAGCTTCGCCCCGGGCTTTGAAATTCCGCTGCACCGGTCGCTGACCGAGCCGATTCTGCTGGGCGGCGCACCGCGCACCGTGGCGATTGCAAACGGCACGCTGGCCGCTGCCGTGGGGCTGGGCTTGCAACTATGGATTCCAGGTGTGGTGCTCTGGATCGTTGGCCATTCCCTGGCGGTATGGGGCGCGCGTGTTGACCCGCAGTTCATGCAGGTTTTTGCCCGCCACATCAAACATAAAACGCTGTTGGATGTGTGAGGAGATGATGCCATGCTGAACCTTGCCGAATATCGTCAGCGCCCCGCATTGCTCGCCGACTGGCTGCCCTGGGCCGGATTGATCGCGCCCGGTGTGGTGCTGAACAAGGATGGATCATTTCAGCGCACGTCATGCTTTCGCGGGCCGGATCTGGATAGCGCCACCCAAGGTGAGCTGATCGCGACTTCTGCCCGCTTGAATAATGCGTTGCGCCGTCTGGGGTCGGGCTGGGCGCTTTTTATCGAGGCCGAGCGTCGTCCAGCGGCAGACTATCCCCATTCGGACTTTCCTGAAAGCCTGTCCTGGCTGGTCGATCAGGAGCGCCGTGCTGCCTTCGAAGAGGCCGGGCATCACTTCGAGAGCGCCTATCACCTGACGCTCGTGTTTCTCCCGCCCGAGGAATCCCGCGCCCGCGCAGCGGGAATGCTCTATGAGAATCGTCCGGCAGAAGGGGTGGACTGGCGCGAACGGCTGGCTGCCTTCGTAGCGGAAACGGATCGCGTCTTTGATCTGCTCGATGGTGTGATGCCGGAAATTTCCTGGCTGGGTGACGGCCAGACGCTGACCTACCTGCATTCCACCATCTCGACACGGCGTTACCGCATCGGCGTACCGGAAGTTCCGTTTCACCTTGATGCACTACTGACTGACTCCGCGTTGGTGGGTGGGCTGGCTCCGACGCTGGGTGATGCGCATATGCGGGTGGTGTCGGTGCGAGGCTTTCCGACTTCCACCTGGCCGGGCATTTTGGATGACCTGAACCGGCTTGGCTTTGCTTATCGCTGGAGTACGCGCTTTATCTGTATGGACAAAGCCGAGGCGGAAAAGGAGCTGCGCCGCCTACGCCGTCAATGGTTCGCCAAGCGCAAGAACGTTGTGGCGCTGCTCCGGGAAACGATTTTCCAGCAGGAGTCACCGCTGGTTGATACCGATGCCAGCAACAAGGCCGCCGATGCGGACGCCGCCTTGCAGGAGTTGGGCAGCGACCAAGTTGCCTTCGGGTATGTCACTACCACCGTGGCGGTGCTGGACACCGACCCCGCCGTGGCCGATGAAAAACTGCGCATGATTGAGCGCGTCATTCAGGGCAGGGGCTTTGTGACGATTCCCGAGACCTTGAACGCTGTGGATGCCTGGTTGTCCTCCATTCCCGGCAATGCCTATGCCAACGTGCGGCAACCCATTGTGTCTACATTGAATCTGGCCCATATGATGCCAGTGTCTGCGGTGTGGGCCGGGCCACAGAAAAATGAGCATCTGGATGGGCCGCCGCTCATTGTCACGCGCACAGAAGGCGCGACGCCATTCCGGCTGGTGACGCATATTGGCGATGTGGGCCATACCCTGGTTGCCGGGCCGACTGGCATGGGCAAGTCGGTATTGCTGGCCGTCCTGGCCAAGCAATTTCGCCGGTATCCCGGTTCGCGCATCTTCGCTTTTGACATGGGCCGCTCGATGCGCGCCACCATTTTAGGTCTGGCGGGCGAGCACTATGACCTTGGCAATGATGGCGAGATCGCCTTTCAGCCGCTGGCACGCATCGACCATGAAGGCTACCGCACCTGGGCGGCGGAATGGATTGAGGGCCGCTTGCTGCACGAAGGTATGGCCGTCAGCCCCGACGACAAGGCTGCCATCTGGTCGGCGCTGGGGAGTCTGGCGGGTGCGCCGGTGGAGCAGCGCACGTTGACGGGCTTTTCCGTACTGCTGCAATCGAACACGCTGCGCCAGGCGCTTGCGCCCTATGTGCTGGGCGGTGCGCACGGCAAGTTGCTGGACGCTGACCATGACCGGCTGGGTATGGCTGACGTGCAGGGCTTCGAGATGGAAGAGCTGATGCACAGCCCCGCCGCCGTGCAGGCGGTGCTGCGCTATCTGTTCGCAAGGTTTGACGAACGCTTTGATGGCGCGCCAACCCTTCTGATTCTGGATGAGGCATGGCTGTTTTTGGATGAACCGTCTTTTGCCGCCCGTATCCGTCAGTGGTTGAAGACCCTGCGCAAGAAAAATGTCTCGGTGATCTTTGCTACGCAGTCGCTGGCCGACATCAAGGATTCGAGCATTGCGCCAGCGATTATCGAAAGCTGCGCGAGCCGCATCTTCTTGCCCAACCCGCAGGCAACGGAGCCGCAGATTCGCACGATCTATGAAGGCTTCGGCCTGAACACCCGACAGATCGAGATTGTGGCCACCGCCCAACCCAAGCGCGACTACTACTACCAGTCGCGTCTGGGCAACCGCCTGTTCGATCTTGACCTCGGGCCGGCCACGCTGGCCTTTGCGGGGGCATCCACCCCGCAGGATCAGCGCGACATCGACCGCATCCTGCTGGACGCCGGCGTACCTGGCTTTGCGGATGCCTGGTTGCGCCATCGCGGTCTGGACTGGGCCGCCAACCTGTTGCCCGAGTTTCCCGGCTTCGCACCTTCAGTCACTGCCGTTGCTTCTCACCTACAGGAGAATCTGCTATGAAAACTCGCATGCTATCTGTATCGCTTGCTGCCGTTCTTTCGGCGTCATTACTCACCGCTTCGCCCGCTTGGGCCTGGAAAACGGTCTTTGACCCATCCAACTATACGCAGAACACGCTGACCGCCGTTCGTACACTGCAGCAGATCAACAACCAGATCAACCAGCTTCAGAACGAGGCCCAGATGTTGATGAATCAGGCCCGCAATCTGGCGAGCCTGGATTTCAATGTCGTCAACCGTCTGCGCACCACGCTTGCCGCCACCGAGCGCCTGATCGGCGAGGCGCAAGGGCTCAGTTACGAGGTGGCGAATATGGATCAGGAGTTTGCGCGCTTGTATCCCGACCAGTATGCCGCCACTGTGAGCGGCGACAGCATGGCTCAGGATGCCCGTGAGCGCTGGAAGAATACGTTGAATGGCCTGCATACCGCCATGCGGGTGCAGGCCCAAGCCTCGCAGAACCTGCGCGACGATGAAAGCACGCTGGCCGATCTGGTGAATCAAAGCCAGTCGGCGCAAGGCGCGTTGCAGGCTATGCAAGCGACCAACCAGCTTCTGGCCTTGCAGGCCAAGCAGGACATCCAGGCGCAACAGCTTCAGATCACCCAGGGCCGCGCCGCCTCATTGGAGCTGGCACGCCAGGCGGCGGCGACCGAGCGCGCCCGTGAAGTGCGCCAGCGCTTTCAGGGCAGCGGCACGCCGTATACGCCGCAAGCCGTGAATTTCTACGGCAACTGATCGGAGCGCTTGAACCATGAATGACGTGGCGGTGATCGACCGTTTTCTCGCTACCTTTGCGCAGTACATCGACTCGGGGTTCGGGCTGCTGCAAGGCGATGTGGCGTTTCTCACTGCTACGCTCATCGTGATCGACATGACGCTGGCCGGCCTGTTCTGGGCGATGAATCATGCCAGTGGCCAGGGCGACGACGTGATCGCCAAGCTGCTGCGCAAGGTACTTTATGTCGGGGCATTTGCCTACATCATCGGCAACTTCAATGTGCTGGCTGGCATCCTGTTCCGTTCTTTCGCTGGGCTGGGCCTGATCGCTTCAGGCTCGTCGCTCACGATGGGCAACTTCTTGCAGCCGGGACGGCTGGCGAAAACTGGTATTGATGCCGCCGCGCCCATTTTGGAACAAATCGGCGACATGGCAGGATTTCCCGAGGTGTTCACCAATATCGACCCAATCGTGGTGATGTTTCTCGCCTGGATGGTGGTGGTGCTGAGTTTCTTCGTGCTGGCGATTCAGCTTTTCGTGACCTTGATCGAGTTCAAGCTGACCACGCTTGCCGGCTTCGTGCTGGTGCCTTTTGCACTCTGGAATAAGACCTCATTTCTTGCCGAGAAGGTACTGGGCAATGTGGTGTCCTCCGGCGTCAAGGTGCTGGTGCTGGCTGTGATTGTCGGTATTGGTAGCGGCTTGTTTTCTGAGTTCCAGGTACATCCCGAAGAGCCGTCCGTCGACTATGCGCTGGTCATCATGCTGGCGTCGCTCTCTTTGTTGGCGTTGGGGATCTTCGGGCCGGGCATCGCGACGGGGCTCGTTTCCGGCGGCCCGCAGTTGGGCGCAGGCTCCATGGCCGGTGCCGCCGTGGGTGCGGTTGGAACTGCTGTTGCCATCGGTGCAGCCGCCACGGGAGTGGGTGGGGCGGTGGCGGCGGGGGCACGCATGGTTCCGGGCGCCGCCCGCATGGCTTCCGGCGCGGCTCGATCCATCGGTTCGAGCGCGGGCAGCATCCGGTCTGCTTTTCAGACGGGTGCAGCGGCGGGTGGTGGCCTTAAAGGAGCGGCGGGGGCAACCCCTGCTTCTGGTGCCGAGGCAAGCGCATCCGGTGGAGCGTCCACCGAGACAGCCAGCGCCCCTGCCCAACCGGCATGGGCTAAGCGCCTGCACCGCCGACAACAACTGACGCAAGCCGCCACGACCACTGCCCACGCGCTGCGCGGTGGGGATGGCGGCGGCGCGGGCCAAGGCCCAAGCCTGCGTGATTCCGATTCATAAGGGGAACCCTCATGCGTTTCAAACGACCGCTGGTGCGTTATGCCGAATCTCCGCAACCCGCCACACCTTACCAATCCGCCGCCCAGGTCTGGGACGACCGTATCGGCTCGGCGCGGGTGCAGGCCAGGAACTGGCGGTTGATGGCCTTTGGCTGCCTGTTGTTGGCGCTGCTCATGGCCAGCGGTCTGGTGTGGCGCTCGATGCAGTCCATCGTCACGCCCTATGTCGTGGAGGTGGATAACGCCGGCCAGGTGCGGGCCGTTGGGGAGGCGGCTTCGCCGTACCGGCCCAACGATGCACAAACCGCCCACCATATTGCCCGCTTCATCACGTTGGTGCGCTCGCTCTCCATCGACCCCGTCGTGGTGCGCCAGAACTGGCTGGACGCCTACGACTACACCACGGACAAGGGGGCCGCTGTGCTGAATGACTACGCACGGGTGAATGATCCCTTTACCCGCATTGGCAAAGAGTCCGTGACGGTGCAGATCACGAGTGTCGTGCGGGCGAGCGACACGTCCTTCAACGTGCGCTGGACAGAACGCCGCTACGTCAATGGCGCATCCGCAGGTCTGGAGCGTTGGACAGCGGTGGTGTCCATCGTGCATCAGCCGCCGCGCACCGAAGCGCGTTTGCGCAAGAACCCCCTGGGGCTTTACGTCAATGGCCTGTCGTGGAGCCGTGAACTTGATTCTTCTGAAGGAGCACAGCGATGATGCCGTCTTTGCGCTTTTACGCTTTTCCGTTGGCCCTGCTTGCCCTGGCGGGCTGCGCCACACAGGGCAAGCCGCCACCGGCCATCTCGCTCGATGAGCCGGTACAGGCTGAACTGCTGCCCGAGCCGCCTAGCCCGGTCGAAGTGATCGCTGTGCCTGAACCCCTGGCACTGCCGGCGCAATTGAAACCCTTGCCGGGTACGGAGGGCGGCACGTCCACGCCTGAACCCGCCGATGAAACCGTGCGGGTATCTCGCGCCAATGCCGAGGCTCGCGTTGCGCCGACCCGCGAGGGTTACGTCAATGCCATTCAGGTCTGGCCCTATAGCGACGGAGCACTCTATCAGGTCTATACCGGCGTGGGCCGCGTGACGGTGATCGCGCTGCAGCCAGGGGAGGAACTGGTCACGGTTGCCGCCGGTGACACCGTGCGCTGGATTGTTGGGGACACCTCCAGCGGCAGCGGCGCTGACTTGCGCGTGAACGTGCTGGTCAAGCCGATTCGGTCAGGTCTGAAGACGAACCTGGTCATCACCACCAGCCGCCGCACCTATCTGCTGGAACTGACTTCCACCGAAAAGACGTGGATGGCGTCGGTATCTTGGGAGTATCCAAAGGATCAGATGCTGGCCTTGCAGCGCCAGAATCAGGCAGCGCACGCCGGTGCGCCTGTTGATAGTGGGGTGGCGCTGGAACATCTGCGTTTCCGCTATGCCGTCAGCGGCAGTAATCCACCTTGGAAGCCGCTGCGGGCCTTTGATGATGGGCAGAAGGTCTATATCCAGTTTCCGGCTGGCATCGAGCAAGGAGAGTTGCCTCCGCTCTTTGTGATCGGCGCTGAAGGCGACGGCCAACTGGTGAATTACCGCTTCCGCTCACCGTACTACATCGTGGATCGGCTCTTTGGTGCGGCTGAACTGCGCCTGGGCGGTGATCGGGGTGACGTGGTGCGCATTGAACGCACTGATGGTGTGACGCGGAGGAACTGAACATGAGTGAGGAACGCGCACCCGATCCAGCCACGCCACAAGCGGCCGATAAAGTGGCACCTGAAGCCGTGGCGCTGCGCGCCCAGCCCCGGCCTGTGACGCGATTGAACCGGTGCACCTTAGCCCTGCTGGTGGGCGGGCTGTCGGTGGCCGTGCTGGGCGCCACGATCTGGTCGCTGCAACCCCAGCGGCGAGGTGCAGGTACACAGACCGAGCTTTACAACGTGGACCGGGTGTCAAAATCGGAAGGGCTTGATGCCTTGCCTGCAGACTACTCCATGCTGCTGACACCAGAAGTGCCACCCGATGTGCCGGAACTTGGCCCGCCGCTGCCCGGCGACTTGGGGCCGGCCATCGTGAATAGCCAGCAACCAGCGGTCGCCACCTATGCGCCGCCGGGCGTTGATGCTGAAGCTGCTGAACGGGAAGCGCGGCGCAAAGAAGCTGAAGCGGCGGCTGCTTCGTCGGTATTTTTCCGCACTGGCCAGGGGCAGTCTGGACAACCTGCGGCGGCGGCGACTGCACAGGCCATGCCCGTGGCTCCCGGTATAGATAATGCGATGGCCGCCTTCGATCCGCTGGCCGCAGGCCCAGCTTCTACAGCAGCACAGCCGACCGACCCCACCGCAGCACAGAACCGGCAAGACCAGAAAGAGGCATTCCTGCAATCCGGCTCTGCGGAAACCCGTAATTCCGGCAACCTGCAAATGCCCGTGTCGCCATATCAGGTCATGGCCGGTACGGTGATCGCGGCGGCCTTGGTGACAGGCATCAAATCCGATCTTCCGGGCGATGTCATCGGCACTGTGACAGAACCCGTCTATGACTCTGCGACCGGCAAGTATCTGTTGATTCCGCAAGGCTCGCGCATCCTGGGCCGCTACAACAGCCAGGTCAGCTACGGCCAAAGCCGGGTACAGGTTGTGTGGCATCGGGTCATCCTGCCTGACACGTCCTCGCTCACACTGGATAACCTGATCGGCACCGACCCGGCGGGCTATGCCGGCCTGGAAGATGAGGTGGACTGGCACTGGGGCCGCATCGTTGGCGGTGCGGTACTGACAACATTGCTGGGAGTGGGCGCCGAGCTGGCCGCCCCGGAAAACCGCCAAGACGGCGACCGCATCATCATCGCGGGACGCGACAGCGCCCAGGACAGCATCAATCAGGTCGGCCAGGAAATGACCCGGCGCAACATGAACATCCAGCCCACCTTGACCAGTCGCCCCGGCTTGCCGGTGCGGATCATCGTCAACAAAGATTTAGTGCTGCGACCGTACCAGCCATTGTTCTTCAACAAGGGAGCATCACAATGAGCACTACCCGAAAGCTGCGTTTGGGGCCGCTACCTACAACAACGACCGTTAAGCTGACCTTCACATGCCCGGTCAGCCTGAAAGCGGAGCTGGAGCGCTATGCTGCGCAGCATGCGCAGACGTATGGGGAAGCTGTCGATGCCGTGACGCTGATTCCACATATGCTGGAGCGGTTCATGGCTAGTGATCGAGGGTTTAAGAGGTTAAGATAAGGTAACCTAAAGTTTCCGAAACCTTTTGATTTATTGCTGCATCTATTCACCGTCATAGTCAGAAGGTTTGCATTCGCCATATATAAGGAGTAAATGGCGCTGTGGTTAGGCTTCCCGATCACGGGGCTTCGAATGCCCAACGTAGTGCTGTTGCGGACATGACCTGTATCCCGAGAATTCAAGAATGAAGATAGACATCATTAGCAGTGATGGTATTCATGCGTCGGAGAAGGAGGCTCTAGAGCGCATGCGCACGGCCTTCAACGCATCCGAGTTCAGTCAGTCATGGCAGGGTTATGCCGGATTTATGATGATGGATACGACGTATCGAGATCGTGAAATCGACTTGGTATTACTGACCCATGACCGACTTTTGCTTATCGAGTTGAAAAAGTGGCGTGGCAAGATTGAGCCTATGCAGGATCATTGGCTACGTGACGGTGAAGACATGGGCCGCTCGCCTGTGAAGGTTCTGGCGGATAAGTGGAAGATTCTCTCTTCCAAGATACGTAATCGACTTAAGGAGCCTGCCCGCTCGGTTTTCATTGATTATCGCGTTGTAATGTGCGGCCCTGCGGATTTCTCGGAAATACCGGATGATGAGAAAGCGTTTGTTTGTACACTCGATCAGTTTCTGAAAATAGCTAAGCAAGGCGGCTACCGGAGGGAATTTAGTACGTCGTGTGCGGGAAAACCAAATCAACATCTGCAGGTCTTCACTCAGTTTTTCCGTGGTCGTGATTTCAAACCCTCTGGCTTTTCCTTCAATAATTTTCGGATTGCTGGCGAGGCGACCTTCCAACACCCAAAGGCGTTGTACAAGGAGTACAAGTCGGTAAAGAAGGATGATCAGCGTCATGAAGCATTGCTTCGGCGGTGGGATTTTTCGGTACTGTCTGGTATTGCCGATACCATTGATGAGCGCGCGCGCATTGCGTTGCGCGAACATAAGGTCATAGGCTTTATCCAGGAGCAATGCGAGTATTTAGATGGCGTAGTGCTTCAACCGCTGTCTCATCCAACGCGTGACGACATCGACGCTGATTTTTGCGAGCTGTATCGGCTACCTTCACGTCAACTCAGACTTAATGAGTTCGTCCAACGCCATGGTCCAGACATAAGCTTTAATGATCGCCTGGCCATTATTAAGGTTTTGCTGTCACATTTTGCTGATTTGCACGATGCTGGTGTGGCGCACCGTGATATTAGTGATCATAGCCTGTGGCTGGAACGTCCTTCGAAAGTCTCTATCTCGGGTTTACTGACTGCCTATTTTCCCGAAGTAGGAACAGTGGGACCTCTGCGTAACAGCCTGCGGGCGGGCCAGGCTGTGCTTCCCGAGGACTCTGAGCTAGGCCAAGGTGAGTCGAGTGATGCGTTTCAAGGTGACGTTCACCTATTGGGAGCCGCAGCGCATCATGTGCTGTTTTTGAGCCCGCCGCCTCAGGCGGAGGGAATTTTCCAATGGGAAGAGCCAACTGATATCACTTGCGATCCAGACCTGGCCGATTGGTTTGCTAAAGCTCTAGATCTGGTGCCATCAGCGCGTTTTCCTAATGCCCGCGTTATGCTCGATGCCCTGAACGGTTTGGCCATTGGCAGGCAGCCCAAAGGTGAGGTGGACATGCGCGCCTTTGAGCCTTATCGCAGTGAGATCATGCCTATTGTGACTTATCCCTTGGAGGAAAACCTCAAACAAGGGAACAGTCATCTTTATCGCTCAACGGTTGGAGGTCGACCGGTTTCTGTCAAAATCTGGTACGGTCGCCGTCCAGATCCAAAGCGTTCGGAAGAAACTCATGTGTTGAAGGCGTTTCTCGACAAAGCATGGTTGATAAAAACTCAGCCAAGTACGTCGTTAGCTCCAATAGTCGATTTTGGCATTTCAGATGCCGGCACTTTTCTAGTCCAGCATTGGGTGGATGGTCATGGCATATTTGAAGCTGGCGCAGCCTGTGAAACGGCGTCAGACATACTTGCGTTGTGCCATCAACTGGTCAAGGCTACTAGGCATCTTCATGCTTTGGATATTCAGCACGGTGATTTGCATCCTGGTAATGTCCTAGTTGAATCCGGTGAAGTACGCTTTATCGATGCCATTGACCTCCTGCAGGGAGGGGGAGTTGAGCCGCACAACATAGCCTATGCGCCTGGGGATTACGGCACAGTCTCACCGGAGCAGCACGATTGCTACGCGGTAGCGAAAATTTGTGCGGAATTATTGGACTGCGTTTCGTCTTGGGGGGAAACGGATCCAGCACCTTTGCGTGAGGAGATTCGACGCTGTCTTGATCGTGAGTTGCGTGTGCACGCACTCGATCTAATTGATGACGCTCTGAATCAGTTGTTGAACCCACCCGTACCAGACATTGGGCCTTCCTTTGTCGTGAACATCCGTCAACTGACCTCACGCGCACCGCTTAACGGTGATAATGGACAATTCCATATTGGAGTCGCGATTGAACGGCCGCGTAACGGGCAGAAGTCGTCGCATGTGGAAATTTCGGTGTCTGGAGTGCGGCAGCGTTTACTCGTTTTTCTCAAACCTGAAACGCTCGAGTTTAGGTCTCTGCGCCTGCGTGAAATGCCGCATAGCCAATTTGTATATACCGCTAATAAAGCATGCGCAAAGCTGCAAGCGGATATCCAGTTTCTTCCCGCATCGGCAGACAATGCTGACGATCTGCTCAAAGCTTTGCTGGCACTTCCGGAGGTGAGTTCGGCTGTTGCTGTGGTTCAGGCTCGGATGCTTGGCCTTGACGAACCTGTAGATCAGACTGAACTTGAAGAGGACAACATAACTGGTTCAGGGCGTGCTGTACCAGCTACCGAGGCTCTTTGGCGTGCGATTCTAGAAGCTGAAGAAGCGACGTTGCCTGAGGTCGAAATTGTTGCTTCGGTAACGCGAGAGATGGGTCGTCGCGATAAGTTGCGTATTCCCTATCACAAAGAAGGCGAAGCGCTTGACTATGAGTCTGATGCGAAGGTCGAGGCGTTGCAAGAGGTGAGCGGAGAGTTGATGCGCATTGGTGACGTCGATATCCGTGAAACCACGCAGTCCATCCTTGTGCTTGAAAACACTCGCTTTCGCATGCAGACAGGCGTGGGTGAGCGTATTAAGTTGCGTAGCCAGCAAGACCTATCTTCATTTCGTCGCCGCCATTTGGCCGTCATGCGCATCTTAGGGCGCGAGTCTGTTTTGCCTGACCTGATTGACTACTTCGATCCTCGTTTATGTCCATCCCCTCAGGACCTACAAGCACCGCCGACTGAGGAAGAGCTTGATACGTATGATCGTTATGATGATTCGGGAAAACTGGTGTTTTCCTTGAATCGTCAACAGCGTGACGCTTTCGTCAAACTATGGACAAAGGGGCCGCTCAGTCTGCTTCAAGGCCCTCCGGGGACGGGCAAGACAGCGTTTATTGCGTCGTTTATTCACTATGCGATGGCTCATGGTGCAAAAAGCATCCTGCTTGCGAGCCAGTCACATGAGGCGGTCAATACCGCAGCCGAGAAAGTCATCGAGTTGTGCCAGCATACTAATCTGCCACTTGATGTGGTGCGGTTTGGCGCCGAGGGAATGGTGTCGGAGCAACTTCGGCCGCATCATTCGGCCTCAATTTTGCAGGCTTATCGAGAATTGTTTCGTTCCGAAATGCGCCGACGGGTTGCTGCGTTAAACCGCAACCTGGGGCTACCCAGCGCGTTCGTGGAAGCTTGGTTCGACATCGACTTTCATCTTGGCAGTTTGCGTCGGGAAATCGATCGATTAATGCTCAAGCAGGAGCAGTCAAACGTCTCTAAGGAAGAGCTTTCTTCTCTGCCGGCTCGTATCGGACAGCGCTCAGATCGTTTTCGGAGGTTGGCGATCGAGAAATTTGGAATTCAGGATGTAGAAGATCCACGTGACATCGTTGAGCAACTGAAGCGTACAGCCATGGAGACTTACGGTGTGACGTCGCACGATGCGGTGGCTAAGCTCGACCAAGTCATAGAGATGGCGCAGGAGTGGGTGGATCGACTAGGTACATTGCGCGGAAATTTTGAAGAGTTTCTTGCGAAGACACGGTCTTTAGTGTGCGGTACTTGTGTGGGACTGGGAAGGTCACAGTTTGGGGTTGTGAAAAATCGCTACGACTGGGTGATTGTCGATGAGGCCGCCCGCGCCACTCCTGGGGAGCTAGCAGTTGCGATTCAGTCGGGCCGGCGAGTCCTGTTGGTTGGAGATCATCGCCAGCTACCGCCGCTATACACAGAGCCACAAGTGCGACGGATTGCTGCTGATCTGCAGTGCTCGGAGCGCTCAGTGTTAACACGCAGCGATTTTGAACGGGCGTTTGAGTCTGATTATGGTCAGCAGGTTGGCGCTACGTTGCAGACTCAATATCGCATGGCGCCACCGATCGGTCAGTTGGTCTCCGATTGCTTCTATCCCGTGCCGTTGCAGCCAGGTCGGGGTGATCCGCCAGCTTGGTTTGAGGCATTGCCGGAACGTCTCCAAGCCGTTGTAACCTGGGTCGATACCTCGGATGCTGGGCGGGAATCATATGACCGACCCAAGGAGCCGGGTTTCGATAATCTCTATGAAGCCCATGAAATATTGGATTTATTACGCTCGATTTGCACTACAGAAGCTTTTATCCAGTCGCTGATGAAAGATTGCTCGGAGGATGATAAGCCCATCGGGGTCATTTGCATGTATGCCGAACAGCAGCGTCTGTTACAGCGATTGTTTAGTGAGCAGGATTGGGCAACGGGCTACAGGCGTCTAATCAAGATTGATACGGTCGATAGTTATCAAGGCAAGGAGAACCGGATCATCATTGTGGCCACTACTCGGAATAATGGCAAGTTCGTGCAAGGTTTCTTGAGTAGCCGTGAACGAGTGAACGTAGCGATTTCGCGTGCCATGGATCGACTAGTGATTGTCGGCGCGGCTCGTATGTGGCGCGAGCGTCACCAGCAGTCGCCGATGGGTCGGGTACTTGCACACATTGAGGAGCATCGCGATGGCCGAGCGTTTGCTATGGTGCAGGCATCCCAAATAGAAGGAGTGCGAATATGATCACGCTTGAAGAGAGGCAATTGCGTGAGTATCTCGCAGTCGATGAGGTCACGTTTGCTATTCCAGCACAAAGCTTTGCTATTTCGTGTTCTATCAGCGCAGAGGAAGCATTGCCAGTTGTCACTGAATTTGCCCTACGCATTGCATATGTGTGTGGCACGCTCAGTCCCGAACAATTACAGGACTTCTTCGGTTTCTCAAAGAAGGAAACGGATGCGGTGCTCGACTCGTTGCTGGACGAGCGCCTATTGCAATGGAGCGATGATCATCTAGAGCTTACCAGTTACGCTTTGGCGCGTTTCGAAGCGGCTAGTTCTGATAATTTGCCGCGCTTTTTCAAGATCCAGGACTGGAGTGCTGAAGTGGTATTCGATCTGATCAGTTTCAACCCGGCGGGGCGCCCGAGTCGCCTAAAGCGGGTGAGTTGGCAGGTTGAATTGGCGATGCGTAATGTCGATAAGCAGTCACGAACAAAACAGTATGCAGAACAGTCATTCCAGCAGAATTTTCACCAAATTTGCAACAAGGACAAAGCCGAGATTTACAAAATCAGTGCTATTGATGCCGGTGAGCGCTTTAGTATCCCGTTGTCATGCAAATTTCAACTTGACCTTGATGGTCAGACAAGTTTACGGCGGGACATAGATGATGAGGACTTTGGCAATCGGTTGGAAATTGCGGAGGCAATTACAGATGCTTTGGCCGACTACGAAAAGCGTGAAAATGAGCGCCTTCGAGAATTTATTGAAGTCTTTGATGGGGCGTTGCTCCAACGCTATGTCACTGCTGATAGTTTTGACTTGCGCCGATATGTCCAAGATGTGCACCTGAGCCGGCTTGTACGAGCTAACGATGAACGTGTGGTGCCGATATTGGGTGCAATGTACTTGCCGCGCAATGCAGACTTGCTGATAGAGCGTATTCAGGCTGCTATGCCTTCGGCTGAGATAGAGAAGGAGTCGTCTTCATCGAACGTGGAAAGCTCTGATGTTGAGATTCATCAACAGGCTTCCGCGTCTAAGCCGACATCGGCATTATGGTGGGCACCGCAATCATCATTGTGGGCACGCACAAGCAAAGCCAAAGAGTTGGCGATAAAGATCGATAGCTTGCTCAAGCCCAAAGAAGAGAGCGCTACCTCATCGGGGGTGTATGCGGCAGTGCTGAAGCCACGGCACTTTCCTAAAGAGAGGCTGCATATGTACAAGAATCATTTTAAACGTCTCCTGGCAACGGACGTCACATTGATGGATGGGAGTTTGGAACTGTTGATCGTGCCAGACACGCTGGTGTGTGCAATGTTTCATTTTCACTTAGCGCACCACGCTGTGGCGGTGCCGATCGGCTACCTGTCATCTGTACCGGAACATGTCGCAGTTGCAAGTCGGTTGGTCTTTTCCCGCATGGAGTCTCGGCTCGACTCTGTCATTACTGAGCATGAGGATGAGGATGGGGAGATCGTACGGGGTTTCACCCATTTTCTCACTGAACTAAAGACGCAATCAGAAGCAAGTCGCTTGCCTACGCTAGGTGGTAGGCCTCGCCTGACGCTTAAGAAGTAATCCCTGAAAATTATCAGCCTCACGATGCTGGGATTATTCGCTGTGAGTTGTCGTTCGTCAGCTATTTTGAGTGGTTTGAATCGCCCTGGATCCAGGGTGACTCAGTACAGTGATTTCAGCCGCCTTGGTAACATGTGTCAAGTCCGATCTTCCGGCCATGTCATCGGCACTGTGACAGAACCCGTCTATGACTCCGCGACCGGTAAGTATCTATTGATTCCGCAAGGCTCGCGCATCCTGGGCCGCTACAACAGCCAGGTGAGCTACGGCCGAAGCCGGGTACAAGTCGTGTGGAACCGTATCATCCTGCCCGATACGTCCTCGCTCACACTGGATAACCTGATCGGCACCGACTCGGCAGGCTATGCCGGCCTGGAAGATGACGTGGACTAGCATTGGGGCCGCATCGTTGGCGGTGTGGTACTGACAACGCTGCTGGGAGTCGGCGCCGAGCTGGCCGCCCCGGAAAACCGCCAGGACGGTGACCACATGGGCCAGACGAAGCAATCGCTGAGCCCGGATAGCCCTGCTAGCGCTCCCTGTTGGATCCGCAGTGTGGGAGGGCCTGCCCCCTTTCGGGGGCAGGGGAGTGGCTGTGGGAGAGCTTAACGTCAGGTGGCAGCTAGGATACTCTGGACTTTCGTGCTGAACCCAGCATTCTTGAGCCGAGATTTTTCCAATTCGCTGGCAGCCACTTCAAAAACGGTCAGCAATTGACGCCGTGGCTTGCAGTCGGCATAACCTTGCTCGACGATGGCCCGTGCCATCGAAAGCATTTCCACAAGTTCGGCCTCTGAATTGCCAATCAGCATACGGCCGCCATAATAGATGTCGTAAGCGTCATCGCCCAGCTGGTCTTTGTGCTCCATGAGCGACCAGTCCTCTAGATCAGATCGCACGCCCGACAATTTTCGATGAACACGTAAGGAAAAAGTCGTGGAAGAGGCTAGCCCTTGCACCAGCGGCCCCAACTGCTGGTGCAGGGGGAAGGGCATCGCCTTTGCTGGACGCCAGCGGGAGGAGATGCCCGGTTGACCACCATAGGGCGTGGCGCCATTGTGATCCACCCAAGACGGGCCTGGGCGGCGCCGACGTGGCTTTGCATCCGCTTGGCGTTTAGGGCTGACGAAATCGTCGTTGCACATTCCCGTCTCGTACGGCCAAACCTCTGGATTATTAGCGGCCTCAATCTTAGCCAACGCACGAGTGACACGTTGCAGCAGTGCTCCATCAGGGCTGATCAGGAAGGGCGTACACTCGCCAGCGTAGTAAATACCCTCCCAGCCTGGCGGCGTGATCATCTTTAGGCCATTGCGTTCAAGCCAACGCTCTCGTTCCGCTGCGCGGTTCTCAATTGCAGCCGCATAAGGCTCATCGAGACACACATAGCTTTCGGTCGCTGGGTCGAACCAATCTGACATGTGGTCGCGCCCAGGCAATTCCGTCAGGGCTTGTGCGATAGCATCGTACCGCTTTGTTGACACTGGCTGCAGGCCCGTCGCTTCCATAAAGTAGAGGCTCCGCACTGCCGAAAGCAAAAGTTCGCGCGCCGCATTCCGCCCCTCCACATTGGTCCGATATTCCAAATGATCTTCGTATTCCATTCGAAATCCATGAAGTCCACGTCCGTATCCAACACGGTGTTTGGCCACGATACCAGGCAGCGGCCGGGAGAGATCTACACGGAAGATCTCGCGGCCGGCCCGTATTTCCCCAGGCCGGCGTTCACCGTGACGCAGGCGCGGCGCATACCAATGTACAGAGAGAAAAACGGGAAACCTTTCTGCCTTGAGCACGCGAGTAAGATGGCGCTTCGCGTGCATGAAGTTCTCGAATCCAGCCTGACGGCTGGCTTCATCCAGAGCGTGAGTGTGAGGGGTATTATGCTCGCGGCAGATTTTCTTAGCGAGTTGCTTAATGCCGTCCACGGAAGACGGCCGAATGCTGGCGATATTCATGCGCTTCGATCCTTAAAGCCTAATGCACAGCGTCACCGTCGCCACTGCTATAGGCCGGGAATGAAGGCATCGGCCGAAAAGAATCAATAAGCACTGCTCTAGGAGCTTCGTGAGACGGTGTCGAGCGCGTGCCAGCGCTGAATCAGTCTACTCGGCTCTACGCGTTGAAGTCAACCAACCTACCGACACTAACCTACTGGCTGGCTCAAACCCACGAGGCTCCGCCGGTGCCCTGGTTGAATGAGTCGACCCTGCTTTTTCTAGAGAATCCCTGCACATACTTGTATAGAATTCCGAGCTGATCGACTTCGACAAAAATAATAAAGCCGTCTCTGCGCGAACAGAGACGGCCTTTCGAAACTGGTGCCCGGGGCCGGAATCGAACCGGCACGCCTTGCGGCGGGGGATTTTCTTCCCACTTCGGCTTTCGCCGCCGCCATGCCGAAGCATGACGTTCGTGGTCTGGAGCACGCCTTCACCATAGCTTTTCAGCCTTAGGTGCCCGCCGTCTGCTCTCTACACCTTCCGAGGGGCCTTTCGGCTCCAGGGCTTGGCTCGGCATTAGCTCGGACTTATCGTCCAGGGCCTTCACCGAGTTTGACGGGCTTCACCTCTGAGGTTTCCCTCGGAGGGCTCAAATTTGGTCTGAGTCCCCTGCGTCTACCAATTTCACCACCCGGGCAAAATTGTGAAGCAGTTCTACTTCACTACTACTTACTACCACCTGCTAGGAACTAGTATGAACTGGTCTGGCTCCTATTTGGCTCCTAGAGCGAAAATCAATGTTTTCGCAAAGAAGCTACAAATCCCTGCAAACCCTTATCCCATGCGGCTTGGTGAGCATTGAACTCATAGTGCAAATAGGTAGAAGTACCTATTTTTGAGTCCCCTGCGTCTACCAATTTCACCACCCGGGCATTGAATGGGTCGCCTGGCTGAACGCCGGGCGTGGCAGGAAAGGCGTAATTATACACGCTTGTTTAACCCTTGACCGCCCCCTCCGCTCCCTCCTTCAGGCCCGCAAATTGCTACTCCACTGGCTAAGCGTGAACGCTTGTTCAAAAGCGGCGCTTTGAACCTAGTCTATCCAGGAGAAACACATGAAAACACGAATCTGGTTGCCTATTATTCTCGCCCTGGCGGCGCTGGCGGGATGCAAGAATACGTTTCATGGCGCGGGCCAAGACATCGAGCGCGGCGGCGAGAAGATTCAAGAAAGCACACGATAGCGCTTCGTGCATGAGGGGAGTAGTGCCTGGCCGGTCGCTACGTAGTGGTTGGGGCCGGCCAGGCTCTTGCGCTCGCGGTTTCTGAAGGCGAAGCGGGCCGGCATCAAGTATCTTTTTACTTCAGCAGTCCGCCACCTACGGCATCAGGGGAAACCCGATCGCCCGGCTGGGTTGTCGGTCACATTAGTGCGTTCATTGCGGCACCAACGGGCGCCTATTGCGCCACCAACTTGCGCATCCAATCCAGCAGCACCGTAGGCAGGGCTTCGGCACGGGGTAGCAGCGCGTACTGCCGCAAGCCGAAAATGCTTTGCAAATACCCTGCGGCGTGCCGGTCTATGGTCAGGCAAAACGGGAAAATCCCCTGCATCTTGGCCTCGTCCACGGCCTTCTTCATGTCTTCGACGCCATAGCGTCCTTCATATTGATCCACATCATTGGGCTTGCCGTCGGAAAGCAGCAGCAACAGGCGATGTTGTGCGTGTTGTTTCATCAGCGCCGCGGTGGCGTGGCGCATGGCGGCGCCGGCGCGGGTGTAGTGTTGGGCGTCAAGGGCGGCGATGCGCAGGGCGATGTCGTTGCTGTAGGGTTCGGCGAAGGCTTTTACTTCTGTCACGGTGACGCCTTGGGGGCCTTCACCCGAGAAGGCCAGTATGGAGTAGGGTGCGCCCAGGCGATCCAGGGCGATGCACACCAGCAGCAGGGCTTCGCGCTCAACGTCGATGATGCGCTTGTTCGCCGTCAGCCACGAGTCGGTCGAGCCGCTAATGTCTATCAGCAAGGTAATGGCAAGGTCCCGCGATTCGGGCCGCTGTGTTCTATATAGGCCTTGGGGCATGGGCAGGCCGGCGCGCAGGTCGGCCCGGCCTTCTATATAGGCGTCCAGGTCGATTTCGTTGCCGTCCATCTGGCGTCTCAGCCACAGGCGTTCGGCACGCAGGGCCTCGAAGCGCTTGCGTATGGCTTCCAGCACGGTCTGGTATTGCTCCAGGGTTTCGTTCACCCATTTCTGTGGGCCGGGCTGGGGGCTCAGCAAATGCACTGCTGCGCCGGGGTGGCGGTAGCCGCTCTGGCGGTGGTCCCATTCGGGGTAATGCAGGGTGCGGGCGGGGGAATCTACCGGCTTGGGTTTGTGCAGGCTGCGCTTTTCGGGCGGGTCGTCGGAAAGCAGTACTTCTTTGGCGGCCCCAGGGGTGGAAACCAGCCGTGCTTCGTTCAGTTCCGACAAGGCGTCGGCGAACTCTTCGGCGGGTGTGTCTTCGTCGCGATCCACCGGGCGCTGCATGCCGCGCGGGTCTTCCGCCTGTTCCAGGGGGGGGCCGGTCTGCACCATCCAGGTACCCTGGCCCCGCTTTTCGTCTTCGTTCTCGTCTGGTTTGCGTTCTTTGGGGCGGCGCGGCATGCGGGCGCTGCGCGGGGGGGTCTGGTTTGGGTCTTGCTCGAAGGCTGTGCCTTCCTGTTCCAGCAACGCCCGTTCGTTGGTCGGGTACAGGTCGCCGGTCCAGGCGTCGTGAAGCAGGGCGTTGCGCTGGGGCAGTTTCTTGTGGGGGAACGCAGAGGCCAGGCGCAGGGCAATGTCGTGCGCGGCGCTTAAAGATAATTCGGGCGTGGCGCAGTAGGGAAGCCCGTCTGCGGCTTGGGCGGGTGGTGTTCGTAAGGCAGAAAGCTTTAATGCCTGAATGGCTTCGCCCACGGCTGACAGCGACGGCGGCTTGGCAAGGGTGGTTTCCAGTACCCATTGGCGCAGGTTGGCAATATCCGCCGCTGCGCCGGGAAGGCGCTGCAACAGATCCATATCGGCTGCCTGGGCCTCCAACAAGACATACACGGCGCGCACAATGGGCGCGAGACGTGTTGGCGCCCAACTGGGGTTGTGCACCTTTAGCAGTGCATCTTGCCCTGGCGTGTGATTTTGCCCGGCCGCCTGCGTTAACGCCCCGCTTTGCGCCTCGCGCACATATAAAGCACTGCCGCGCACTGCTCGCGTGGCCTGTTGCAATGCCATGGCCCGATAGCGCGATATGGCAACCGGCATATCAACTGCGGTTACGTCGACGGGCAGCCAGATGGAATGTCCATCGGTGGCGGGCACGCCCGGCCCCCATTGATGCACGTCGTGCCGGCGGAACAAGCGCGTCAGCATGGTGGGCGGCGCGGGCGGCTGGGCCAGACGCAAGGCGTGGGTTTGTTCGAAGACGGCGCTGATCAGCAGGTCGAGCCGCTCGGCAACCTGGGCCAACACGATGGGGCGGGGCTGGTTGGCGGGGCCGCGATGTTTAAGCCACAGGCTGCGGGCGTAGGTGGTGGCGTGTCGGGCCGCGTCCTGCAGTACGTCTTCGGCTTCGGCCATGACAGCTTTTAGGCGAAGCTAAGGTCGACCAGGTCGCGCATGGCGCCAACCAGCGAGGCGTCGTCGGAAAGCGGTGAAACCAGGCCGGCATAGCAGGCTTCGCGCGGCGTGATGCCATGCGCCATCAGGCCGGCTGTGGCGACCAGCAGCCGGGTGCTGGGTACTTCGGCCAGGCCGCGGTCTTGAAAGGCCCGCAGTTTGTGGGCCAGGGCGACCAGCGCGGTGGCCTGGGCGGGGTCGATGCCGCTTTCGGCGGCGACGATCTGGGCTTCGCGCTCGGCGGGGGGGAAATCGAAATCAAGGGCCACGAAGCGCTGGCGCGTGCTGGGTTTCAGGTCTTTTAGCATGCGCTGGTAGCCGGGGTTGTACGAGATCACCAGTTGGAAGCTGGGCGGGGCTTCAAGCACCTCGCCGGTCTTGTCTATGGGCAGTATGCGGCGATGGTCGGTAAGGGGGTGCAGTACCACGATGGTGTCTTGCCGGGCCTCGACCACCTCGTCCAGATAGCAAATGGCGCCCTGGCGCACGGCGGTGGCCAGCGGGCCGTCTTGCCATATGGTGTCGTCGTGCCGGATAAGGAAGCGGCCGATCAGGTCGGCGGCGGTAAGGTCGTCGTGGCAGGAAACGGTAACCAGCGGGCGGCCCAGGCGCCAGGCCATGTACTCTACGAAACGCGTCTTGCCGCAACCGGTGGGGCCTTTAAGCATGACGGCCAGCCGGTTTTGGTGGCACTGCTCGAAAAGCGTGATTTCGTTTCCCTGAGCCAGGTAGTAGGGTTCTTGGTCGCCCGGCGCAAGGCGGGCGACCGTGTTGTCGAGATGCTTCATTGGCACGCTAGGTTGACCGCTGTCCGGCATAGCGGGTGTCATGCAAGGGAGGCGAACCTGCCTGGCCTGTTGGAACGGCATCAGCGTCGTTGTGGTTTTCAGCCTCGCCGTCCAGTATGGGCGCATGGCGGAAGAAATCCCAGATGAACAGGCCCACGCCAATGACGAAGATGGAAGCCGTGGCAACCAGCATCAGGAAGTGCACTTGAATCTTCAGCTGCACATCAAGATAACCGATACCCAGTACGCGCTCAAGATAGACCTGGCCGATGCCGGCGGTGGCGAACGAGAGGGTCATGCCGAACATGCCGCAAATTTGCAGCCAGAAGGCCCAATAGCCCACGCTGCTGCCGGCCTCGCTGCGATTGCGCACCATGGTGGGCATGGCATAGGTGATGACCGCCAGAATGATCATTACATACGCACCATAGAAGGCCGCGTGGCCGTGCATGGCGGTGATCAAGGTGCCGTGGGTCCATTTATTGATGGCCGGAAAGGTATGGGCCAGGCCCAGCAAACCCGCGCCGAACAAGGTGAACACGGCGCTGCCGATGGTCCAGTGCAGGGCCAGCAGGTTGGGGTGACGCACACCCGAGCGGCGGATGGCAAAGTACGCATACATAGCCATGCCCACTAGTGCAACAGGCTCGAGCGCGCTGAAGAAGCCGCCCAGCGGCAGCCAGTACGCTGGTACACCTACCCAGTAGTAGTGGTGGGCCGTGCCCAGGATGCCGGCGATGAACACCAGGCCCACAATTACGTACAGCCATTTTTCAAGCACTTCGCGGTCGGCGCCCGAAAGACGAATAAGCAGGTAGGCCAGGAAGGCGCCCTGGATCATTTCCCATACGCCTTCCACCCATAGGTGGATGGTCCACCAGCGGTAGTAGATGGAAACGACGTAGTTTTCGTAGTGCAGCAGGGCGGGCAGGTACAGCACGGCCGAACTGGCCAGGCCCAGCAGCAGCACGCCTTCGGTGGTGGTGAAGCGCCCTGATCGCTTGATGGTCATGCCTATGTTGTACAGGAAGATCAGCATGCATATGACGATGACGATCTTGTGCGGCAGCGGCTGCTCGAGCAGCTTGTTGCCTGTGCCGTAGCCGAAGAAGTAGCCGATGACGGCGGTGACACCCATGATGGCCCACAACACCAGTTGTATGTAGGCAAGCTTGGGGCTGTACAGCTCGGTGCGCGATTCGTCGGCGACGATCCAGTAGGTGGCGCCCATGAAGCCGGTCAGCACCCAAACGATAAGCAGGTTGGTGTGAATGGTTTTGGTGACGTCGAACGGCATGATGTTCAGCAGCGGGTCTGGGCCCAGGTATTTGGCTGCCGAAAGCAGGCCAAAGACCATTTGCAGGCCGAACAGAATCATTGCAAGCGCGAAATACCAGTAAGCGACGGATTGGGTTTTGTAACGCATGGCGGCTCCAGTTTCCGATGGGCTATTCAGTTGTAGGCGATGTTTACTTGAACGAGGCAAGATAGGCGACCAGATGGTCGATCTGCTCTTCGCTCAGGTCGTCGCCATATGACGGCGGCATGAATGACACGCCATTGGCTGAATACATGGGCCCGGGATGCAGGTAGGCGCTGGGCTCTACAATGGATTCTCGGATGAACTCCTCGACGGTGGTGGCCTTGCCCGTGTATTCGGGCGAGTCGATTGTCTTTTGGGCGGTGGCCGCCATATTGGCCAGGGTGGGGCCGGCCAGGTTCACACCAGGCGCCACCGAGTGACACGCGGCACAGGTGGGAACGGCTTCGTGGAACAGGGCCTGGCCCAGGGCGATGGGGTCGTTGGTGCTGGCCACCGGACGCGAGCCGGGCGGCTGGTTGGCCGGTTCGACGCCGGTGGTGTCCGCCGACACGTTCTGCTGCGCGATGCTAAGCTCGGTGCCCGGTATGGAGCCCCCGGTAACCAGAATGGGCCGCGGCGGCCATCCCTGGTTATCGACGTTGGCCACCCAGTCCATGAAGGCGATAACGTCGGCGATCTCTTGGTCGTTAAGGTTGGGGTTGGGCATAAGGCGCCGGTGACGCTGTTCGTCGTAGAACTGCGATGGGTCTTTCATGAAGGCCGTAAGATAGGCCGTGCCCCTGTGCTGGGTAATCTTGGTAAGGTCGGGCGCGTAATAGGCGCCTTCGCCAAAGATCGTATGGCAGTTGATACAGTTATTGGCGTGCCATACATTTTGCCCGCGCACCACCTGGTCGGTGATGTTTTCCGAGTTGGTCAGCTTGGGGAACTGCCGGTGGCTGTCTACTGTAAGAATCAGGAACAGCAGGCTGGCGATGGCGGTGGAGGCAATGGCGAAGATTCTTGTTTGGCGCTTATTCATGGTGCCCCCTTTGTCAGACGCCGATGCCGGCCCAGTAACGAATGCCCGTGGCGCTTGCGTAAAGTATGGACACAATCATCAGAAGCACCACGGCATAGCCGACTGTACGCAATATCGAAAACAGGACGCGTAATTGCACAGTGAACCCCCCATTTTTTTAGTTCATGCGCCATGCCTTGCCGGATTCGATGTTTGCCTGATAGCAAGCTGCATCCGGGCTGAAACGATGGCGCGTTTTCGGCAGTGAAGCCTTCCTTTGTGGCAACTATACGCGCTCATTGTTGGGCGAACAACCTCGCAGCGCGTGGAATTTCTTGGTTGCGCAAGACGCCACAATTTAGTAGGGCGGCGCCACGAGGGCTTGAAAAAAGAAGGGTTGCCCTTATTTATTGGTGACGGTTTTTTTTGCTGCGGTTTAGACCGCGTATTCGCGCAAGGGCCCGCCGTTGCGTCACGCACGGGCCTAGTGTGCTGATCTTTAATAAATTTTTGTTTTTTTCGAGTAGACAATGAGCCAAGCTGAATCCACTAATACCTCTTCCGAAACCCTGGGTTTTCAGGCCGAAGTCAAGCAGCTTCTGCACTTGATGATCCACTCGCTGTACAGCAATAAAGAGATATTCCTGCGTGAACTGGTGTCCAACGCGTCTGACGCCTGCGACAAGCTGCGTTTTGAGGCAATTGATAAGCCCGAGCTGCTGCAGGGCGACGCCGAGCTGCGTGTACGGGTCGAGTACGACTCTGAAGCCCGTACCATCACCATTTCCGACAACGGCATCGGCCTGTCGCGCGACGAGGCGGTGGCCAACCTGGGCACCATCGCCCGCTCGGGCACCAAAGAATTCTTTGCCCAGCTTACCGGCGACAAGCAAAAAGACGCCCACCTGATCGGCCAATTTGGCGTGGGCTTTTATTCGTCGTTTATCGTGGCCGACAAGGTTACCGTGCGCAGCCGACGCGCCGGCCTGGACGCTGCCGAGGGCGTGCAGTGGGAATCAGACGGTCAGGGCGAATTCACCGTGGCCCAGATCGACAAGCCCGAACGGGGCACGTCGGTAACCCTGCACCTGCGCGAAGGCGAAGACGACTTCTTGAGCGGCTGGAAGCTACGCGAAGTGCTGCGCCGTTACTCTGACCATATCTCTTTGCCCGTGCAGATGCGCAAGGAAGAATGGGACAGCGAAAAATCCGAGCAGGTAAAGACCGACGAGTGGGAAACGGTCAACCAGGCCAGCGCGCTATGGACGCGGTCAAAGTCTGACATTACCGACGAGCAATACCAAGAGTTCTATAAACATGTGGCGCACGATTTCGACGACCCTCTGGCCTGGACGCACAACCGTGTCGAAGGCCGCAGCGAGTATACGCAGCTGCTGTATTTGCCCAAGCACGCGCCTATGGACCTATGGGATCGCGAAGGACGCCGGGGCGTAAAGCTATATGTGAAGCGCGTCTTCATCATGGACGATGCCGAGCAATTGCTGCCCAATTACCTGCGCTTCGTGCGCGGGGTAATCGACTCGGCCGATCTGCCGTTGAACGTGTCGCGTGAAATTTTGCAGGAAAGCCGCGATGTCAAAGCCATACGTGAGGGCTCGGCCAAGCGGATACTGTCGCTGATCGAAGACCTGGCCCAGAACCAGCCCGAGCAGTTTGCCCAGTTCTGGGAGCAGTTCGGCCAGGTGCTCAAAGAGGGCACGGGCGAAGACGCCGGTAATCGCGAGCGTATCGCCAAGCTGCTGCGCTTTGCCTCTACCCACTCTGACAGCGCCGCGCAGTCGGTGTCGCTGGCCGATTACGTGGGCCGCATGAAAGAAGGGCAGGACACCATCTACTACATTACGGCCGAGTCCCACTCGGCGGCAGCCAACAGCCCGCAGCTGGAAATCTTTCGCAAGAAGGGCCTTGAAGTGCTGTTGATGTCCGAGCGCGTCGACGAATGGATGCTGTCCTTCCTGAATGAATTCGAAGGCAAGAAACTGGTGTCGGTGGCCAAGGGCGGCCTTGATCTAGACCAGTTGGCCGACGAGGAAGAGAAAAAGCAGCAGACCGAATTGGCCGAGACGATGAAGCCGCTGGTTGAGCGCTTGCAAAAAGCCTTGGGCGAGCGGGTGAAAGAGGTGCGCGTTACGGCACGCCTGGTCGATTCGCCTGCCTGCGTGGTGGTCGATGCCGACGAACTCAGCCCCCATCTGCGCCGCATGCTTCAAGCGGCCGGCCAGCAGGCGCCCGAAGTCAAACCCATACTCGAGATCAACCCCGAGCATGCCCTGGTCTCGCGCATCAACGAGGCGCCGGACGACGTATTTGATGAATGGGCGCAGTTGCTGCTGGACCAGGCCATGCTGGCCGAAGGCGCGCAGCTTGAGGATGCCGCCGGCTTTGTCAAGCGGATGAACAAACTGCTGTTGGGTTAAAAGGCACTTAACGTACAGGCGGCATCTGCCGCCTGAACCAGCCGCTTTCCCGGCCGTAGCGATTCCAGTCGAAGGCCGGCCCGGGGTCGGTCTTTCGGCCGGGGGCGATGTGCTCATGGCCTCGAACCGCCCCTAGCGGGTATTGGTTTTTCAATGCCTGGGTCAAGCGTTTCAAGCTTAGGTATTGTTCATCTTCGTAGGCCAGCGTATCTGTGCCTTCCAGCTCGATACCGATGGAAAAGTCATTGCAGCGCTCATGCCCTTCAAAGTGGGATGCACCCGCGTGCCAGGCGCGCTTGTCGGTGGAAACGAACTGCACGATGCCGCCGTCTCTGCGTATCAGGAAATGAGCGGACACGGTCAGCCCGCGCAATTGCTCCAGCCAGGGGTGGGAAGAATAGTCCAGCCGATTCAGAAACAGGTCGATGATTTCAGGCCCGCCAAACTTGCCCGGCGGCAGGCTGATGTTGTGAATAACGAGTAGACGAGGCTCGGTGTCGGCCGGTCTGGCGTCGCAATTGGGCGAAGGCGCTTGGCGTACGCCCAGACTGGGCTTGAGCCATCCGCGCCGATCAAGAACGAGCGTCGGCATGTCGTTTGTTTTCGGACGCGACGCGTTCGTGTCGGGCCGCCGTTTCACTTGGTACTTTCACGGCGCCTGTCTCAGCCAGTTTCATCGGCGCTGCCCCAGCTTGGCGTGTTCGCCGCTGCACCAGGTTTCTCCGTCTACAAGCAAAGCCTCGGAGCGCGGCATATGGATGCCGCAATGGGCGCAGCGCACCATGGATTCGGGCTCGTCCATTGCCGGAGGCGGTGCTTTACGCGGCAGCGAGCCGGCGCGCGGTGCATCGCCATGTTTGACGGCCGAGCTGCGGGCAAGAATGCGAGCCACAATCAGGGCGGCCAGGATGACGATGGCCCATAGAAGCAGTTTTCCCACATTATCCTCGGTTCAGAATTACATCAATGACGAACCAGCTTCCGCTGTATGAAAGCATTACAAAGGCAAAGCCGGCCAGCGTCCAGCGCAGGGCCTTGCGGCCACGCCAGCCGCGCAGGTGCCTGCCGGTGAGCAATACGGCGAAGGTCGCCCAGGAAAGCAGGGTGAATATTGTCTTGTGGTCGAGCGGAAACAGGGTGCCCGACAGGCGCTGCGACACGATGGCCCCCGTAATGACGGTAAGCGTCAGGATAACGAAGCTGATCCAGATCAGGCGGAACAGCAAATGCTCTTGCACCAGCAGCGGAGGCATGGCGTCGAGAGCGCGGCTGAGTGAGCCACGCTCGCCCACCTGTTCGACCGGCCTATGCAGGTAGCGGTCGAGTGCCGCCATCAGCAGGGCTTGCAGGGCCGCAACGAAGGTCAGGCCGTAGGCCATCAGGGCGATCAGCAAGTGGATGCGCAGCCATTCGTTTGCCGCGTTGCTGACCAAATGGCCCTGGGGGAAGACCGCTGCGCCGGCCGAGACGATGGCCGCCGCCGGGAGTAAAATGAGCAGGAGGCCGTCTATGCGCATGATCAGGCTCTCAAGCCAGAATACGATCATGCCCAGCCACAGCGCTGCCGAAAGGGCCAGGGCCCAGCCCAGATATAAATGGCTGGCGCTTTGCAATATGGCCATGTACAGCCCCACGCCGTGCAACACGATGGCGCCCAGCAGGCAGGCGCGCCGAAGCATGCCCGCACTGGTTTGCGGGTCTCCGCTTTTAAGCGGTTGCCACAGTGAAATCGCCAAAAGGCCATAAGCCAGTGCGGCGAGCGAGTGAAATACAATGCCTGCAGACATAGATCGGATCAGTTCCCACGAGGCGTTAAGGCATAATGCCTAATAGCCCTGTATTTTAATGCTTGGCGGTAACCGTTTCTTATTTCGGTTTTCCGACCAGCTAGTTTAAGCGATAGATTGCCATGCTAGAAAACCTGACTCAGCGCCTGTCTCGTGTCGTCAAGACGATACGTGGCGAGGCGCGTCTTACCGAGGCCAATACGCAGGAGATGCTGCGCGAAGTGCGGATGGCCTTGCTTGAAGCCGACGTGGCCCTGCCCGTGGTGCGCGACTTCATTGCTCGAGTCAAGGAAAAGGCGCTCGGCCAGGACGTCGTGGGCAGTCTCAACCCCGGCCAGGCATTGGTCGGCGTGGTTCACACCGAGCTTACCACCCTGATGGGAGGCGATCTGGGCGCCGAAGCGGGCGAACTTTCGCTGGCTACGCAGCCACCGGCAGTGGTGTTGATGGCAGGCCTGCAGGGGGCGGGTAAAACCACCACCACAGGCAAGCTGGCCAAGTGGCTTGCCGAAGGCGGCCATGTGCAGAACGGGCGCAAATCGGGCAAGAAAAAGGTGCTGGTCGTTAGTGCCGACGTCTATCGTCCGGCGGCCATCGAGCAATTGAAGACCGTGGCTGCGCAAGCCCGTGTCGATTTTCTGCCGACAGACCCGTCGCAAAAGCCCGAGGCCATCGCAACGAACGCGCTTGATCATGCCAAGCGCCATCACTACGACGTGCTTATCGTCGATACGGCGGGCCGCCTGGGCATAGACGAAGCCATGATGCGCGAAATTCGCGCCCTGCACGATCTGCTGCGCCCCATTGAAACGCTGTTCGTCGTCGATGCCATGCAGGGTCAAGACGCCGTGAACACCGCCAAGGCTTTTGCCGACGCCCTGCCGCTTACCGGGGTGGTGCTTACCAAGCTTGACGGCGATGCGCGTGGGGGCGCGGCGTTGTCGGTGCGGCATGTTACCGGCAAGCCGCTGAAGTTCGTGGGGGTATCCGAGAAGCTCGAAGGTATCGAGCCTTTCCACCCCGAGCGCATGGCCCAGCGCGTTCTGGGCATGGGCGATATCGTCTCCCTGGTCGAGCAGGCGCAAAAAAACATCGACATGGCCGAAGCCCAAAAGCTGGCCACCAAGATCAAGTCGGGCAGCCGCTTCGATCTCAACGATTTTCGCGAGCAGTTGCAGCAGGTCAAGAAGATGGGCGACATGAGCTCCATGCTTGAAAAGCTGCCGGCGCAGTTCGCCCAGGCGGCATCGCAGATACAGGGCGGCCAGGCAGAAAAGCAGCTGCGCCGCACCGAAGGCATACTCAATTCCATGACCCCCGCCGAGCGCGCCAAGCCAGAGCTCTTGAAAGCCTCGCGCAAGCGGCGCATTGCCGCGGGCGCCGGGGTGCCTGTTCAGGAAGTCAACCGCATGCTGTCCCAGTTTGAGCAGATGCAGGGCATGATGAAGCAGATGAAAAAAGGCGGCATGGCCAAAATGATGCGCACCATGGGCGGGCTAAAAGGCCTGGGCGGCGGAGGCGGCGGTTTTGGCGGCTTTCGCAGATAGCCGAAGGCGGTTTGGCTTTTACTGCAGATAAATGTGCGGCGCCCAGCGATTAGCCGCCGCCCACCGCCACCACAATTTCCACAACATCGTCGCCATTTAGCGCGGTATGCGCGTGCTGGCTTTTTGGCACGATGTCTCCATTGCGTTCCACCGCGATGCGCTTGCCTTCGTAACCCAGGCTGCGCACAAGGTCGGCCACGCTGCGATCTTGGCGCAGCGTGTGCGGCTTGCCGTTCAGAGTAATGTTCATGAAGCTCTCCGGAAATCAGCGGCCTTGCGGCTCAATACTATAAATATCAGGCCTTGCGTGTAAAGATCAAGTCCCACACGCCGTGACCCAAGCGTAATCCGCGATTTTCGAACTTGGTCAGTGGGCGGAAATCGGGGCGGGGCGAGAACCCTTCGCAGGTGTTGGCCAGTAATGGTTCTGCACCAAGTACCTCAAGCATCTGATGTGCATAGTGCTCCCAGTCGGTGGCGCAATGTATATAGCCGCCCGGCTTCAGGCGGCTGGCCAATAATTGCACGAATGGCGGCTGCACCAGCCGGCGCTTGTGGTGGCGCTTTTTGGGCCAGGGGTCGGGAAAATAAATATGAACGCCCGCCAGCGAGTCTGGCGCGATCATGTCGCGCACCACTTCTACCGCGTCATGCTGAATGATGCGTACGTTTTGCAGTTGCGAGGCCTCGATGCGCTTGAGCATCGAGCCCACGCCGGCATTGAACACCTCGACGCCCAGGAAATTGTCGTCTGGGCGAGCCAGCGCGATTTTTTCCGTGGTTTCGCCCATGCCGAAGCCGATCTCCAGAATGGTGGAGGCTTCGCGGCCGAATATCTGCTCGAACTTCAGCGGCGCCGGCCGGTATGGCACGGACCACTTGGGCAGCAGAAGGTCGAGCGCTTCTTGCTGGCCTGCCGTGATGTGGCTGCGCCGATGCACGAAGCTGCGGATATGGCCTGAGCCGGGATGCGCTTGCGCGGTGTCGTTTTGCGCGCCTTCGGCGGGCAGTTTGTCGGAAGCTGCGGGAGGTGTTGAATTCATAGGCTGAATTGTAGCCATTCTTAGCGCCAGCCAAGGGCGGGGGCGACGTGGGTAAGAATGGCCTCCATGATATGCGCGTTGTAATCCGCTCCCAACTGGCTAGGTATCGTCAACAAAAGTGTGTCGGCCGCGGCGATGGCTTCGTCTTGCTTCAATTGCTCGACAAGTACATCGGGCTCGGCGGCATAGCCGCGGCCGAATACGGCGCGGGTGTTCTCATCGATATAGCCCACCTGGTCTTCATTTTGGCCCGAGCGGCCGAAGTAGGCGCGGTCTTGGTCGTTGACCAGTGCGAAGATGCTGCGACTGACCGAAACGCGTGGCTCTCGGGTGTGTCCGGCCTCTTTCCAGGCGGCTTTGTACGCCCGGATTTGCGAGGCTTGCTGAACATGCAAAGGCTCGCCGGTTTCATCGTTCTTGAGGGTTGAGCTTTGCAGGTTCATGCCCAGCTTGGCGGCCCAGACAGCCGTCGCATTCGAGCCGGCGCCCCACCAGATGCGGTCGCGCAGTCCTTCAGACACCGGCTCAAGGCGCAAGAGCCCTGGCGGGTTGGGAAACATGGGGCGCGGGTTCGGTTGTGCAAAGCCTTCGCCTTGCAGCAGGTCCAGAAAGATTTCGGCGTGACGGCGCCCCATGTCGGCATCGTTTTGCCCTTCGGCCGGCTGAAACCCGAAATAGCGCCAACCCTCAATGACTTGCTCGGGTGATCCGCGGCTGATGCCCAGTTGCAGGCGCTGCCCGGATATGAAGTCGGCCGCGCTGGCATTCTCGACCATGTACAAGGGGTTCTCGTAGCGCATGTCGATCACGCCGGTGCCGATTTCAATTCGCTTCGTCCGGGCGCCTATGGCAGCCAACAGGGGAAACGGCGAAGCCAGCTGGCGTGCGAAATGGTGAACGCGAAAATAAGCGCCATCCATGCCGAGCTCTTCGGCGGCTACGGCGATATCTATCGATTGCAAGAGTGCATCTGCGGCGGAACGCGCCTGCGATTGCGGTGACGGCGTCCAATGACCGAAAGAGAGGAATCCGATTTTCTTCATGCGGGTCAACCTTGAAAGGCGGAAGAGGAGGTGGGTTTTAGCCGATAAGGCCAATGCGGCCATTCTAGCCTTGAAGCCCTGGTGTCCGGCCGGGACGGCAAAGGGGTAGCGGGCCTGACGTCGCGACGGGCATCGAGCTGGGGGCGCCGAGCCGGGTTATGTTAGTTTCTATATAGATAGATGGCAGATGGGGTGCCATGCAAAGTACTTGGCATGCCACAGACTTACATGGAAAAGGAATTGCATATGCAAAAACGCGAATTGGGCCGCTCGGGAATTTCCATTGCGCCGCTTGTCTTTGGCGGCAACGTGTTTGGCTGGACGGCCGATGAATCAACTTCCTTCAAGTTGCTCGACCGGTTTGTCGATCAGGGCTTCAGCGCCGTCGACACGGCCGACGTCTATTCCGCATGGGGGCCCGGCCTTAGCGGCGGCGAATCAGAAACCGTGCTCGGTAATTGGCTGGCGCGCCGGGGCCGGCGCGACGATATCGTGTTGATGACCAAGGTGGGCATGTGGGAGGCGCGCAAGGGCTTGTCGGCGCGGAATATCCAGGCTGCCGTTGAAGATTCACTCAAGCGCCTGCAAACCGATTACCTTGATGTGTACTTCGCGCATATAGACGACGAAGAGGTGCCGCTGGAAGAAACCCTGGGTGCTTTTTCGAGCTTGATCGAAGCGGGCAAGGTGCGTGCTATCGGCGCTTCCAATTATTCGGCGGCGCGCCTGCGCCAGGCGCTTGCCGTTTCCCAAGAGCAGGGCCTGCCCCGCTACGAGCTGATGCAGCCTTTGTATAACCTTTATGATCGGGCCGATTTCGAAGACGAGCTGGCACAGCTGGCCGTTCAGGAAGAATTGGGTGTGGTCAGCTATTTTTCGCTTGCCAGCGGCTTTCTTAGCGGTAAATACAAAACGATCGAAGACCTTGCGGGCAGCGCGCGCGAGGGCTTTCTTAAAAAATACTTCAACGAACGCGGACAACAAACTCTACAAGCGCTGCTGGAAGTTTCAGAAGGGCTTTCGGCCAAGCCTGCGCAAGTGGCCTTGGCATGGCTTCTTACCCGGCCGGGCTTGACGGCGCCCATTGTCAGCGCCACCAGCCTGGTGCAGTTGGACGAAATATTACAGTCCGCAAGCTTGGCCCTGCCGGAAGAAGGGCTTTCCCGCCTGGAAGCGGCCGGCACTTGAACAAAACGCCACCAGGTCCCGCGCTTTGACGAAAGGCTCGAGTTTCAAAGCCGGACCAACGGGAAGGCCGTACCGTGGCGAAGATAAGCTTGACAGGCCCGCCCGTAACACCTGAAACCCAGAGCTCGGATAGTTAACTATTCGTGCGAGGGTTGCCGGGCGGGTGAAGGGTGCAAGCGCTTTCGGCCGAGTCTGTATTCCAGTCGATGGCAATGGTGGCGTGTTCGATGCCGAACAGCTCATGCAACGCCTTTTCAACCTGCTTGACCACGACCCTTGCTTCTTCGTCTACGCTGGGGCGCACGTGCAGGGTGGCCATGGTGTGGCCCGAGGTAAGCTGCCATACATGAACATGGCTGACCGCCGCCAGGCCGGGCACGGAGTCGATCAGCCCGCGCTCGAGCTTATCCGGCGAAGCCTCTTCGGGGGCGCCCTCCAGCAAAATATGCAGCGACTTCGACAACAACCTCCAGGCGCTGCGCAATATCAGTAACGCCACCAGCACTGAAAGTATGGGGTCTATGGGTGTCCAGCCTGTAAGGTGGATGACGCTTGCCGCCGCGATGGCCCCAATCGACCCCAGAAGATCGCCCATCACATGAACGATGGCGCCCTTTACGTTCACGTGGTCTGTATCGCCGCGTGTCATTATCCAAAGCACCAGCACGTTGACCAGCAGGCCGATCACCGCCACCACCATCATTGTGCCGGCCAGAATCTCGTGCGGCTCAAAAAAACGCCGCCATGCCTCGAAGCAGATCCAGGCAACGATGGCGAAGAGTGTCAGGGCGTTGATGAACCCGGCGATGACTTCAAATCGCAGATAGCCGAAGGTGCGCTTGCTGTCTGCGGCGCGGCGGCCGAAGCGGAACGCGGCGTAAGCCAGGGCCAGTGCGGCGGCATCGGTGAGCATGTGGCCCGCATCGGCCAGCAACGCCAGGGAGCCGGAAAGAATGCCGCCGACAAGCTCCACCAGCATGAAGGTGAAGATCAGGACGAACGAGATCAATACCTTGCGTTCATTGGCGCTGGTTACGGTTGGCGTGTGGTCATGGTCGTGATCGTGCCCATGATCATGGTGCGAATGAGAGTGTGGCATCTAAAATTTATATGGGGTTGCTGTCGCCGTCTTGACCTTCCCATGATGGTAAGCCGTACGCTTGAACATGTCGAATATCACCAGAAGATGTCAATCATGAGCGCTTCCATCAGCAATGATACCCGTGCCTCCTCGGTACTTAGTCTACCCATACAGGGCATGACGTGTGCAAGCTGTGTCGGCCGGGTTGAAGCTGCCCTGGCCAAGGTCGAGGGCGTGGAAAACGTGTCCGTCAACCTCGCCACCGAGCGGGCGGACATCCGTGCATCCGGCCTCCTCGACACCACGGCCCTTGTCCAGGCTGTGAAAAAGGCCGGTTACCACGTTCCCGCCCAGGCCATCGAGCTGCACGTCGACGGCATGAATTGCGGCTCGTGCGTCGGGCGGGTCGAGAACGCGCTCAAAGCCGTTCCTGGCGTTTCAGAGGCCGCGGTAAACCTGGCTACAGAACGCGCCACCGTGCGCGGCGTAGTTGCCGTGGACGCGTTGGTGGCGGCCATCGCGAAGGCCGGCTACGCTGCCCGCGCCGTCGACACCTCGGTGCAAGCCGCCGACGAAGCCGCAGAAAAAAAAGATGCCGAGCAGAACGAGCTCAAGCGTGATCTGATCCTGGCTTGTGTGCTGGCCCTGCCGGTGTTCGTGCTTGAAATGGGGTCGCACCTTATTCCGGGCATGCACGAATGGGTGGCCGCCACCATCGGCATCCAGGCAAGCTGGTATGCGCAGTTTGTACTGACCTTGCTGGTTTTGGCTATTCCCGGCCGACGTTTCTACCAGAAAGGGTTTCCAGCCCTGCTGCGGCTGGCTCCCGACATGAACTCCCTCGTGGCGGTGGGTACGTCAGCGGCGTTTGCATATTCGGTGGTCGCCACCTTCGCTCCGGGCCTTCTGCCGGCGGGCACGGTCAATGTGTACTACGAGGCCGCTGCCGTCATCGTGGCATTGATTCTGCTGGGCCGTTACCTCGAGGCTCGGGCCAAGGGCCGTACGTCCGAGGCCATCAAACGTCTTGTCGGCTTGCAGGCCAAGGTTGCGCATGTACTGCGCGATGGCCGCGTCGTGGATATACCCATCAGCGATGTCGTTTTGGGCGATATGGTGGAAGTGCGTCCCGGCGAACGGCTGCCGGTGGATGGCGAGATCACCGAGGGCCGCAGCTTCGTGGACGAATCCATGATCACGGGCGAGCCGATACCTGTCGAGAAGGCAGCCGGAAGCAAGGTGGTGGGCGGTACGGTGAATCAGCAGGGTGCGCTGACCTTGCGCGCCACCGCAGTGGGCGAGCAAACCATGCTTGCGCAGATTATCCGCCTGGTCGAGCTGGCTCAAGGTTCAAAGCTGCCTATTCAGGCTGTGGTGGACAAGATCACGCTCTGGTTCGTGCCGGCTGTGATGCTGGCCGCCTTGCTGACCTTCCTTGTGTGGCTGACATTCGGCCCCTCGCCCGCGCTCACCTTCGCGTTGGTCAATGCGGTGGCCGTGCTGATCATCGCCTGCCCCTGCGCAATGGGGCTGGCCACGCCTACCTCCATCATGGTCGGCACCGGGCGCGGGGCCGAGATGGGTGTGCTGTTTCGCCAGGGCGAGGCCCTGCAACTGCTCAAGGACGCCAAGGTGGTGGCGGTCGACAAGACAGGCACATTAACCGAAGGTCGCCCGGCGCTTACCGATCTTGAGATCGCCGAAGGATTCGACCGCAGCGACGTTCTGGCCAAGGTGGCGGCAGTAGAGTCGCGTTCCGAGCACCCGATTGCCCGTGCCATTGTCGAAGCGGCCCAACAACAAGGCATGAATGTGCCCGCCATGACAGACTTCCAATCTGTTACCGGCATGGGTGTGCATGCCGTGGTGGACGGCGCCCGGGTCGAAGTGGGGGCCGATCGCTATATGCGTGAACTGGGCTTGAACATCGACGGGTTTGCCGCCACGGCCGAACGCCTGGGCGGCGAGGGCAAGTCGCCGCTGTATGCCGCCATCGATGGTCGCCTTGCAGCTATTATTGCGGTCGCCGACCCGATCAAGGCCGGCACGCCGGCCGCCATCGAGGCCTTGCATAGCCTGGGCCTGAAGGTAGCCATGATCACGGGCGACAATGCACATACGGCGCGTGCCATTGCCAGGCAACTGGGCATAGACGAAGTGGTGGCCGAAGTGTTGCCAGAGGGCAAGGTTGAAGCCGTGCGCCGCCTGAAGGCAGCCTATGGGCGGCTGGCTTTCGTTGGCGATGGCATCAATGATGCGCCCGCCCTGGCCGAAGCCGATGTGGGCCTGGCAATTGGCACCGGCACAGATGTCGCCATGGAATCAGCCGACGTGGTGTTGATGTCAGGCAACTTGCAGGGGGTGCCCAATGCCATCGCGTTGTCTCAGGCCACAATCGCCAATATCCGCCAGAACCTGTTCTGGGCCTTTGCCTATAACACCGCACTTATACCCGTGGCGGCGGGGGTGTTGTATCCGGCTTGGGGCGTGCTGCTGTCTCCCATCTTTGCCGCGGGCGCCATGGCCTTGTCCAGTGTCTTTGTGCTTGGCAACGCATTACGCCTGCGCAGGTTTCGGCCACCTTTGGCGATGGAAGCCGCGCTTTAGGCGGGATGTAAAGCGCGGCGCCGCATCAGGATAAAAGTCGTCCCGACGACTCGGCGGTACGCTATCTCAAGCATTTTCTTCGTGTCTTTCTTCGTTGCACAGGCGTGCAAAACAGGCATACAATCGTTTTCGCGCCGCTCTGCGTTCAAGGTGCAGCGGTGGCTCGATGAGGTTCAGTAGTCGTGCTGGCTGAATCGGGCGGGTGTAGTTCAATGGTAGAACGGCGGCTTCCCAAGCCTCAAGCGTGGGTTCGATTCCCATCACCCGCTCCACATCAACAAATCAAAGTTTTGTATAGTCTCGCCGTTTAGGAAATTATTCGGCATGGCAGGCCAGACTGGCCAAGCATGGCCGCAGTTTGTTCCAGCAATCCTGGCTGCGGGGCTGGATTCGTTTTCAGAACAGTGATGTTTCGATGGCGCTTGCTTAGGCGGACCAGGGCGCGCGTGAGGGTATCGGCGGCCAGCACGTCTTGGCTGCTTAAGCGATGGTGCTCGGCATCGCGCCGTGCCAGATCTATCAGGCCTCGAGCCATATTGTCTTCGTACGCAATGGCGTCGGCTTCGTAGAGCGTTCGAAGTCCCCCTAGTGTCAGGCGTGCCGGGTCACCATGAAGCGCATCGATCAAGGTCAGCTTAGGGGCAGTTGGGCTTTGCGGGTTGGTGAGTCGGGTTTTGAGCATGCGTTCGGCGTGTTGGCCCTCTCCGTTGCGCAGGTGTTCCAACACCGGGCCATCAAACAACCAATCATAGAATTCGCGGCGTTCTCCCAGGTCAGGATAGGCGTCGCAGATGGGCCGGCGATAGCGATGCGCCAGGCTTCCCAGACTCCCTAAGGCATGATCGAACAGGGATTCCAAACGTTCCCGCAGGCGGCGCGCCAGCACTGGAGCCGTTCCGCCAGACGAGATGGCGATCATGATGGGCGAGCGATCAACAACGGCGGGCACTTGAAACGACGAGTTCTGGGGGTCGTCCACGACATTGACAAAAATGCGTCGCTGGTCGGCAAGCATTTTTATCCGGGCGTTCACGGCGCGGTCGTTGGTGGCAGCTACAACCAGCCAGGCTCCGTCAAGCCAGTCGTCTTGGAATTGGCCGACGTCATGCGCCAAGTGGCCGTCATCCACCCACGCCTGCAGTGTGGGGGTCAAAGCTAGTGCGCCCACACGTATGCGGGCATTGCTTTGTCGCAGCATTCTCGCCTTTCGCTCGGCAACCGGGCCACCACCGACCAGGCGCACCTCGCGTCCTGAGAGGTTTGCAAAAAGGGGGTAGAGTCGATCTATGCCGCCCATTGGGTCGCCTCCTGGGAAGGCTCGAATTTGGCTACGCGGTGATTGGCCAGGTTCACCACCGCTCCTACGACGATCAGGCATGGGGAAACCAATTTGCTGCAGCGTGCCGTCTCGGCTAGGGAGTCGAGAGTACAACGCAGCGCCTGTTGGTCGGGTGTCGCCCCGTTTGAGATCAGCGCTACAGGCGTATTGCCTGGCAGGCCATTGCTTACCAAGCCGTTGGAAATTTCATGTGCCTGCGACAGACCCATATAGAAAACCAGGGTGCGTTCACGTTGTGCGGCTAACTGCGCCCAGTTGCAGCCCGGTGCGCCTTCGCGATGGTGAGCCGTGATCATGGATACTTCGGTCGCCAGGCTTCTGTGCGTAAGGGGAATGCCGGTAGAGGCGGCGCAGGCGCTGGCTGCTGTGACCCCGGGTATCACATCGACCTGTATCCCCAGTTGTCGTAACATCAGCATCTCTTCTCCGCCTCTGCCAAATATGAATGGGTCGCCTCCTTTGAGGCGCACGACGCTGCGGCCAGCCATGGCATGCTGGGCCAATAAAGCGTTGATATCGGCTTGAGGCACGGCATGGTGACCGGCCCGTTTACCGACGTTGATCTTCAGCGCATCGGGACGGCACTCGCATAGCAAGGCGGGGGCACCCAGCCGGTCATGTACGACGACGTCAGCGGCCTTGAGCAGCCTCAAGCCAGCAACTGTAATCAGGTCTGGGTCGCCGGGTCCGGCACCAATTAGCCAGACTCGGCCCCAGATAGGGGCCTGCTTGCCGCGCGCGAGGCAAAGCAGGTTGGCGGAGAATTTATTAGACGAGCTCATGGTCCTTGGCCTCCATGGTTTGTGGCGAAGCAGCGTAAAGTAGTCCGTCGGCATCCTGGCGTAGCAACCAGCTTCGAACCGACACGGCTTCGTCTTCAATACATAAGCCGGTCCGTAAGCAAAAGTGTTGTTTGTACATGGGCGAGGCCACCACCAGGCGCCCCTTCAAGTCGCCTACGATGCCACGCGACAGCACTGCGGCGTGACTGAAGGGGTCCAGGTTGTCCAAGGCGAATATGCCTTCGTCGGTTCGAAAGATGGCGATCTGCAACCCGTAAGCACGGGCGGAAACCCCCATGCCGGGGATAAGCTCATCGACATGGCAGATCGGCTGCCAAGCTGTGGCTACGCCTGAAGTGTGTGCGGTTTGCATGCTTATGTTCCTTGCGGTTAGACAGTGTCTGCTGCCGGGGCAGCGCAACGTTTTTCTGCAGTGGCAGGTCGTGGTTGTTCGCGCTCGATGACATGGATAATGTGCTCGTCAGGGCGGTCGTCGTTGACTGAAGGACGAAAGCGCAACAATGCGTTCTCGTCCTTCAGCGTGCGCGCCCATTCGCATTCATATGCGTTCACCAAGGCTTGCATTTGGGCTTCCAGTTCTTGGGCGATACCCAGACTGTCCTGAAGGACAACTTGCTTGAGATAGTTCAGGCCGCCTTCCAGTTCCTCGCGCCAGGTAGCGGTGCGCTGTAGTCGGTCGGCGGTGCGAATGTAGAGCATCAGGAAACGATCGATGGCCTGTATCAATGCAGCATCGTCCAGATCAGTTGCCAACAGCTCAGCGTGGCGAGGCCGCATGCCGCCGTTGCCGCACACATACAGGCTCCAGCCATTCTCAGTGGCAATGACGCCAACGTCCTTGCTCTGGGCTTCAGCGCATTCTCGCGTGCAGCCGGACACGGCCATCTTCAGTTTGTGCGGCGCGCGCAGGCCCCGATAGCGTTCCTCGAGCCGAATGGCCATGCTTACCGAGTCTTGTACGCCGAAGCGACACCAGGTGTTTCCCACGCAAGATTTGGCCGTGCGTAAGGCTTTGCCATAGGCATGACCTGATTCAAATCCCGCATCCACAAGTTCCTTCCAGATAAGAGGTAACTGCTCTAGGCGCGCACCAAACAGGTCGATGCGCTGGCCGCCGGTAATCTTGGTATAGAGTGAGTACTTACGGGCAACTTCGCCAATCATGATCAGCTTGTTTGGCGTGATTTCTCCGCCCGGAATTCGGGGTACCACAGAGTAAGTGCCGTCCTTTTGCAGGTTGGCCAGAAAGGCATCGTTGCTGTCTTGAAGGGGGGCGTTTGCGGGCGATAAAACATAGTCGTTCCAGCACGAGGCCAGAATCGACGCCACCACCGGCTTGCATATGTCGCAGCCACGGCCCGTGCCATAGTGTTCGATCAGCGTATTGAAATCGCGGATGCCATGGACGCGCACCAGGTGATAGAGCTCTTGACGACTGTAAGCGAAGTGTTCGCATAAGCTGCGGTCGATTTCCAGTCCCAAACGCTTAAACTCGGAATCCAGTACTTGTTTCACCAAAGGCGCGCAGCCTCCACAAGTGGCGCCCGCCCGAGTTTTTGCCTTGAGGTCGCTTAGTGTTGTGCAGCCTGTGGCAATGGCGTCGCAAAGCGCCGCCTTGCTGACGTTGTTGCATGAACAGATCTGGGCGCTGTCGGACAGCGCATCGGCGCTTAGCAGGGGGACGCTGCCCGCCTGCGGGGCGATCAGCGTCGCAGGCTGTTCGGGTAGCGGCAGCTGGTTGCTGTAATACTGGTCCAGCACATTGAAGCTTGTGGTGTCGCCCACCAATACCGCGCCCAGCAACCGTTTTCCGGTTCTATCAAGGACTAGCTTGCGGTACTCGCCTGTTAAGGTATCGTTGACCAGGCAACAGATGCTGTCGGTAGTTTTGCCGTGCGCATCGCCGATCGACGCCACACCGACGCCTAGCAATTTAAGTTTGGTGGAGGGGCTGGCACCCGAAAATACAGGCTCGCTGCGGCCCAGCAGATGCGCAGCGCAAACGCGCGCCATGTCATAGCCCGGCGCCACCAAGCCGAAGGTCTGGTTCTGCCAACTGGCTGCGTCGCCTATTGCATAGATGTCGGGGTCAGAGCTTTGGCAATGGCCGTTAATGGCGACACCGCCACGTTCGCCGACGGCCAGTCCGCAGATGTTGGCCAAGTTGTCCGCAGGCCGAATCCCGGCCGAAAAGACAACCATGTCGGTCTCCAAAGTTTCGCCGTCGGCGAAGCGCAAGCGATAACGGCAGTTTTCACCTGCTTCGATGGCTTCGGTCTTCTTCGAAGTGTGGACCTGAATGCCCATGGCTTGTATCTTATCCCGCAGCAAGCGGCCGCCTTCTTTGTCGAGCTGCATCGCCATCAGGTGCGTCGAGTACTCGACGATGTGCGTTTCCAGTTTCAACTTCTTCAGGGCTCCGGCGGCCTCAAGGCCCAGCAGTCCGCCGCCTATGACCACGCCGCTGCGACTTTCGCATGCGCTTTGCTTGATGGTGTCGACATCGCGCAAAGTGCGATAGGACAAGCAATGAAGTTGGCTATAGCCCTGGGTTGGGGGAATATAAGGAATGGCACCGGTTGCGATGACGAGTCGGTCATAAGGATAGGTCTGGCCGTCTGCGCCGTAGACACGGCGATTGACGCGATCAATACCTGCCGCAGCTTGGCCTCGCAGTATCGTGATGCCGTGTTGTTCGAAGAAGCCTTCATCGCTCAAGGCGATGGCGGGGGCGCCATCAAAGCACTGGCTGAGCTGGATCCGGTCATAGGCAAGATACGGCTCTTCGCAGAACACGGTAATGTCATAAGGGCAGTTTTCGCTCGTCAGCTCTTCAAGCAGGCGGTGTCCCACCATGCCGTGGCCGATGATGATAAGCCGGGGTGTTTTAGCGCGAGAGGGTTGGTTGAATTCGAGGCGTGTCATAAGCGGGCTTCTTGGTTCAGGTGCGAGACGTCGGGGTTGCGGGGACGGCATCTTCCGTGGAGGAGTCGGACTGTTTCCTGGTCTTAAGTGCGGGGCTGGCGGCCCAGTAGGCACCGGCGACGAAGACAGCGCCGCCCACAATATTTCCGAGAGTCACCCAGCCCAAGTTCCAAGCCAGGCCGGCCAGACTCACTGTTTCGGGGTGTTGGCCGGCCAGGGCCAGCAAAAGCAGCGTCATATTGGCCACACAGTGTTCGAAGCCGCAGGCGATGAAGGCAAGCAGGCACCATGCGATGACGATGCAACGGGCGCTGTCTGAAGAAACTCGTGCCGACATCCACAGCGCAAGGCATACGAGCCAATTGCACAGCACTGCGCGGGCAAACAGGCTGCTTGCGTCTGCATTCATTTTTGCTGCGGCAGTTGTCATGACCAGGCTTTGCTCATCCGCTATCAGCCCACCACCACCAGCCATGGCAAAGAGCCCCACCAGAACAGCGGCGCCACACAAATTGCCTACCCAGCTTACCGTCAGCATGCGCGATGCTTCACCCCAGGTGCCTTGTCCTGCGTAGCGCCACAGTGACATGATCATGGTATGGCCTGTAAACAATTCGGCACCGGCAATGACCACGAGGATCAAGGCCAGACCAAAGGCAGCGCCCATGATCAGTTTTTGGAACTCTGCGGGCGCTTGTGCGCCCAAAGTGAAGATCAACAGAATTGCCACGCCTACGTAAGCGCCCGCCAGCATGCAGGCAATGAAGAAGCCCTGCGGGCTCTGCCGCAGTTGTGCCAGCTTCTTGTTTCCGGCGACCACAAAGCCGTCAATGGTGTTTTGGTACATGAGTGTGCCCTTTGTCGGATGGCCGAGGAACGTACGGCCGACATTGGGTATCACGCAACAAACGTGCCAAATTTTCGTCGAATAGGAGAAGGAAAGGAAAAGTACAGGTGAGGCCTGCCGTGAGGCCCTGCGGGTGCAAACCGCTGCAACTAATTTCGGAGAAAGAGTGCGCGCTTCAGCGCACTAATGCAGGGCGCTGCGCACCAACTCGAGACCGCCGGTTCTGTTTTTCGCTAACAAAAGCGGCTGTGCATTGCACATGTACAACGCCACGCGGGTTCGGTTTGGTTTGGTGGCTTTCGGCTTTCGGCGGGCGTCAGCTAAAAGAAAACAAGCGATAGTGCGTTGGATCGCCGTCAAGTTCCCATTGGAAGCCTTGCATGGCAAAGACCAGTACCCAGTTGATCAGGATCAGGGCGGCGATCAGCCACATGGTCCAGCGAGCGGCGGCGTGCCAGGCGTCGGCGGTGCGGTCCAGCCAGTTGGACAGTGCCACAGTAAGCGCCGAGCCGGCCATGCAGCAGAAGAACAGCACAAAGCCCCAGGTATAGAAATGCAGGCCCATGACTTCGCCGCCATAGCCCGGATCGCCCGGCAGGATATGAAGCAGCACTTGGCGCAACGACATGCTCATGCCAACGAGCGCGGCGAGTATGGTTAGGCCGTGGCCCAGCGCCACGTCTTGTATCGAGACGGTCTGTCGCTTGCCTATCTTCAACAAGATCCAGGTTTGCGCGACCAGCATGGCCAGCATGGCGAAACGTTGTAGCCAACACAGAGCACAGGGCAGGTCGTTGTTGAACAATTGGTGGTACAACGCCACGATCAGGGCGGCGCAAATCGCCCACGAGGTCAACAGGCTGGCGAAGCCATGGGAAAGAATCGCTTTTTTCATATTTATATTTATTGTTAGGCTTCGGCGCGGTGCGAATCAGGTTTGAGAGTGAGCTTGGCGGGATGCAGCGTTGCTTAGAACGATAGGTTCAGCGGCTGAGTGATATCGGTAAAGAAAAACCACGAAAGCACCACGATGGTGGCCAGACCAAGCCCGGCGAACCATGACATGGGTCGTTCACGCCAGGCAAGAACCAGACAGGCCATCAATAAAGCAGAAAGTACGGTTCCCATGGGTATCCTTATAGGTATGGGATTGTCGTTGCGCCGGACGGGCCGGCGGGCAAAGTATGCCGTGAATGTGTCACGCTATGCAAGTGAATTCGACGCGAAGTAACCAGCACAGCGTTATGCCTAGGAGCTATCCGAGGAAGGCTTGTCTAGCTGTTGGCAGAGCCCGTGTCGAGCTTTCACACTGTGGATTTCGAATCGCCGTCAATCGGAAACACTTGGCCGGAGATGGTCCGTGCATGCGGGCCGGCAAGGAATACTACTAGCGCCGCAATGTCTTCGGTACAGGTGAATTGCTTTACCGATTGATTGGCAAGTGCAGAGCTAGCCTCTTCATCGACGCTGCGGCCTGATGTCTTGGCACGATCTTCAAGGACAGACTGCAGGCGAGGCCCATCGACGGCGCCGGGATGTATGGAGTTTGCTGTGATGCCCAAAGGTCCCAACTCCATTGCCAATGTCTTGGCAAACCCGATCAAGCCCCATTTTGTTGTGGAATATGCGACACGGTTTGGATAGCCAAAGCGGCCCGCCAGCGATGACATGACGATGATGGAGCCCGCCGCGGATTTTTCGAGCAGGGGAATGGCCCGCTGCGTCACCATGAAGGTGCCGGTCAGGTTGACGTCGACGACGGCGTTCCAGGTATCCAACGGGTAACTTGAGACCGGGGCGGTGGCTCCGGCAATACCTGCATTGTTGACGAGAACATCCAGGCCGCCGAGCCGGCTTTGCACATCGCTGAACAGCGCATCCAGGTCGGTCGGCCTGGAAACATCGCCCACAGTGCCGCTGATGGCGGTGTTGTCGGCCGTGGCTTGCCGCAAGGCATCGGCGTCGATGTCCATGATGTGCACGCGGGCGCCTTGGCCGGCGAAGGCCTGGGCGATGGCCAGGCCAATGCCGCCCGCGCCGGCGGTGACGAGTACGCGTTGGGTCATGACTTTATTCCTGCGTCGAACGAGCGATCGGGGTTGCGGACTTAATTTTTCTCGTTGGGAACCAGCACGAAGTCGAAGTGCGAGTGCCACTGGGTTTCCGCGCCCTCGAGCTTTTCAAAAGGCGCGACCAATGTGTTCTTGACACCGAAGACCGCATCCGAGGTGATGTAGTAGTCATCGCCGACGAAGGTGTGAGTGACCAGCTTTTGGAAGCCGTCTGCCACGATCATGAAATGCATGTGGGCGGGACGGTAGGGGTGGCGCCCGAGGGCTTCCAGCATCTGGCCGACGGGACCGTCATCGGGAATGGGATAAGACACGGGTTTGATGCCCACGAAGCTGTACTTGCCGTCGGCGTCGGTGACGAAAACGCCCCGGTTGTTCCATTGGGGCTGGACGTCGGGTTGCTGTACATCGTAGTATCCGTCAGCGTTATCTGACCAGACGTCGATACGCGCACCTTTGATGGGGTTGCCGTCCAGGTCGAGGATGCGACCCTCGAACAGACAGGTTTCACCTTTACCATCGTGGGTGATCTTGGCGCCCATGGGCAGTTCGGGCGCGCCTTCGACATGGAAGGGGCCGAACACGGTGTTTTCGGTGGCGCCGGCCGGTCGCCGGTTGTTGATGGCATCGACAAGCATCGAAAAACCCAGCGCATCGCTAAGCAGAATGAACTCTTGGCGTTCTTTGCTGCATATCTGGCCTGTTCGCGTCAGGTAATCGATGGCGAATTCCCATTCTTCCTGGGTAAGGTTGATGTCTTTGGCGAAGGCATGCAAATGCTTGACCAAAGAGGCCATTACCTCTTTGAGGCGAGGGTTGATGTCTTCGCCCATGCGAACGTTGACGACATCGACGGAGTCTTTCTCACTGAAAAATGGGTATTTCATGGTTGTTTTTTTCTCGCGACTATTGATTATGGTTGTGTATCGTTATAGCGGTTTGCAACGCTAGAGGCTTGGTAGCGCATCTTGCAACAATGAGAAGAATACGACAATGTCGGAGCAGGGGCCAAGTTATGCACCTCAGGCCGCGCTGGCCGCCAGCCGCAAGCGTTGTGCTATACGCCGCCCAGCGCCAGGTATTTCAGATCAAGGTATTCGTCCAGCCCGTGCCGCGAGCCTTCGCGGCCAAGGCCGGAATGCTTGACTCCGCCGAAGGGCGCCACCTCGGTGGAAATGAGACCGGTGTTGATTCCCACCATGCCGTATTCAAGCGCCTCGGAAACCCGCCAGATGCGGGCCATGTCGCGGCTGTATAAGTAGGAGGCAAGGCCGAATTCAGTGTCGTTGGCTTGGGCGACGGCTTCTTCTTCGGTCTCGAAGCGCATCAATGCGGAAACGGGGCCGAAGATTTCTTGCCGGACCAGCTTCATGCCGGAGGTTATGCCTGAGAGCACGGTTGGCTGATACCAAAGCCCGCCCAATTTATGCCGCTGCCCGCCAGCCAGCACCCGTGCGCCTTTGGCTGTGGCGTCGGCAACCAGCTCTTCGACTTTGTCGAGTCCGGCCTGATTGATCAGCGGCCCTTGGACCACGCCGTCGTCCAGCCCCGAACCCACCTTTAGTTCCTTGGTGGCGGCTGCCAACTTTTGCGCGAACGCATCGTAGATTCCGCTTTGCACCAGGAAGCGGTTGGTGCACACGCATGTTTGCCCGGTATTGCGATATTTGGAGGCGACGGCGCCGGCCACTGCCGCATCCAGGTCGGCATCGTCAAAGACGATGAAGGGAGCATTGCCGCCCAGTTCGAGCGAAAGCTTTTTTAATGTGGGGGCGCTTTGCGCCATCAGTTGGCGGCCGGTTTCGGTTGAGCCGGTGAAGGAAAGCTTGCGCACGACGGGGCTGTCGGTAAGGGTCTGCCCTATGGGGCCGGAGTCGCCCGTGACTACGTTGAAGACCCCCGGCGGGATGCCGGCGCGTCCGGCCAACTCGGCCAGTGCCAGGGCCGAAAGGGGTGTTGCGCTTGCAGGCTTTACCACCATGGTGCAGCCCGCCGCCAGGGCGGGGCCCGCTTTGCGGGTGATCATGGCCGAAGGAAAATTCCAGGGTGTGATGGCGGCGCATACGCCGACGGGCTGTTTCAGCACGAGCAGCCGGCGGTCGGAGAACGGCGAGGGGATAATCTCGCCGTAGGCGCGCTTGCCTTCTTCTGCAAACCACTCTATGAAAGACGCCGCATAGGCGATTTCACCGCGCGATTCGGCCAGGGGCTTGCCTTGCTCCAGCGTCATCAGGCGGGCGAGGTCTTCCTGGTTCTGCATCAGCAGTTCATACCACCGATGCAGCAGGCGGGCGCGATCAGCGGCTGTTCGGGCGCGCCAGGCAGGCAGGGCGCGCTCGGCCGCGTCGATGGCCCGCTGGGTTTCGGCTGCCCCGGCACGAGGTACCTGCCCCACCGTGTTGCCGCTGGCCGGGTCGTGCACTTCGATGTATTGGCCGCTGTCGGCATCGGCCCATTGGCCGTCTATATAGCATTGTTCGCGATGTAGAAGCGGGTCGTTCAGATGGAGATCCAGGGTCATGGTTTCCTCTTTTGGGCGGATGCAGGCGCCGGTGGGGGACGCGGCGATTCGACTGTGGAACCGAATCCGTTTGAGTAAACAGCCGGTCAGAGCAGGCAAGAGATCATTTTGATTGTAAATCTCGAGGCACTCATGGCAAACAGCGCGGGGCAAGCCAGGCGATCACAACGTCGTCCATACGAGTAGCGGGCGACACCGGCTTGCGGTTCGGGGGGTTATCAGGGGGTGAAAGCGTAGGGTTTGCCGGCGGCGTTACTGGACAAACCGTGGATCGTTCGGGTCAACCGGGTCGAAATGAGTCATCACGTCAAGCACGGGCTCATTCTCCATGACCCGGGCGCGGGCCCGCACTGCGATCTCATGCCCTTCGGTGATGGACAGGCTGCCGTCCATCTCGATGTCGACCTCGACCCAGATCATGTCGCCCAGCTTGCGTGTCTTTAGATCATGAATGCCCAGCACGCCCGGCGTGGCGAGCAGGTGGCCGCGTATGCGGCTCTCGGTCTCGGTGTCGACGGCACGGTCCATCAGGTCGGCGAACGAGGTGGAAAAAAACTTCCAGCCCATGCGGGCGATCATCAGGCCCACAACCAGCGCCGCCAACGGGTCGGCCATGGGAAAGCCGGCCAGGTTGGCCACGATGCCCAGCGCCACCACCAAAGAAGAGGCCGCGTCCGAGCGCGCGTGCCAGGCGTTGGCGACCAGCATGGTCGAGCGGATGCGTCGGCCCACGCGAAGCATATAGCGGAACAGGGTTTCTTTGCAGCCGATGGCCAACAAGGCCACGACCAGGGCTGCCGGATGCACTTGCTGGATTTGGCCCGGCGTCTGCAGATAACCGAACGCCTTCCACAGCATGCCCGCGCCCACGCTCAACAGCAACACCCCCAGAATCATGGAGGCTGCGGTTTCGAAGCGCAGGTGGCCGTACTGGTGGTCGGCGTCCGGCGCCTTGCGGCTTTGTGCGTTGGCCGCCAATACGACCCCGTCGGCAAGCAGGTCGGAAAGCGTATGAATGGCGTCGGCAACCAGCGCCTGCGAATGAGCGAATACGCCAACGACAAGCTGTACAACGGTAAGCGTCAGGTTGGTAAATACACTGACAAGAGTGGCAGTGCGTCCCGCCCGGTACCGTACCGGATCGAGCCCGTTCTGCATTACGAGACGCGCATGCCCGGCTGGGCGCCGGGCCACGGTTCGAGAATGTAGATGCCTGGTTGCGCCGCCTCGTCGGCATGGCTGGCCGCCAGCACCATGCCTTCGGAAACACCGAAGCGCATTTTGCGCGGAGCCAGGTTGGCCACCAGCACGGTAAGCTTGCCGACCAGGTCTTCAGGCTTGTAGGCCGATTTGATGCCCGAGAACACCTGGCGGTGGCGCCCTTCGCCTGCGTCGAGGGTAAGGCGCAGCAGCTTGTCGGAACCTTCGACGGCTTCGCAGGCTTCGATGCGTGCGATGCGCAGATCGACCTTGGCGAAATCCTTGATGTCGATGGTGTCGGCAATGGCTTCGCCACCGGGGGTGGGCGCGGCCTGAGCGGGGGGCTCGAACAGCTCGTCGAGCATGGCAGGTTCTACGCGCTGCATCAGGTGCTTGAACTTCTGGATATGGCTGGGCAGCACCGAGGCATCTTCCCAACGATAAGACGAGGGATCGCCGAACAGTTCCCGTGCGACGCGTTCGGTGAGGGCGGGCAGTACCGGCGTAAGCATGACCGACAAAGCCTTGAAGCCCGCCAGAGCTCGAGAGCAGATATCCTGCAGGGTAGAGCGGCGCTCGTCGTCCGGTGCAAGGCCTTTGGCCAGTACCCAGGGCTGCGCCGCATCGAAGGCCTGGTTGACGGTGTCGGCATACGTCATCAGGCGGCGAATGGCGCGGCCGTACTCGCGCGCCTCGAAGTCGGCGCGTACCTGTTCGGTTACTGCGGCGATGTCGCTGGTTAGGGCGGTGATATCGCCCGTATAGCCGAGCCGGCCGTCGAAATATTTGCTGATGAAATTTGCCGCGCGGCTGGCGATGTTGACGTACTTGCCGATCAGGTCGCTGTTGACGCGGGCGACGAAGTCGTCAGGGTTGAAGTCGATGTCTTCAACGTGCGAATTGAGCTTTGCCGCAATGTAATAGCGCATCCACTCGGGGTTCATGCCGATTTCAAGATAGCGCATCGGCGAGATGCCGGTGCCACGGCTTTTGGACATCTTTTCGCCGCTGACGGTGATGAAGCCGTGAACATGAAGGCCGTCGGGCGTTTTGCGGCCCGAGAACTTGAGCATGGCGGGCCAGAACAAGGCGTGAAAGTACACGATGTCTTTGCCGATGAAGTGCACTTGCTCGGTGTCGCTGTCGGGGTCGAGCAGGGCGTCGAAATTAAGCCCCTGCTTTTTGCAGTAGGCCTTGAACGAAGCCAGATAGCCTACCGGTGCGTCCAGCCACACATAAAAGTACTTGCCCGGCGCGTCGGGAATTTCGATGCCGAAATACGGGGCGTCGCGCGAGATGTCCCAGTCGTTGAGATTGGCTTCGCCGCCGTCTTTGCCTGTGCCCAGCCATTCGCGGGTCTTGGCCAGCACCTCGGCCTGCAGCCGCTTGTTGCCCCGAACGTTGTTGCCGGCCGTCCATTCTTGCAGGAACTCTACGCAGCGCGGGTCGGACAGCTTGAAGAAGAAGTGCTCGGACGATTTGAGCACAGGCTTGGCCTTGGTGAGCGTGGAATAGGGCTCAATCAATTCTGTGGCGGCATAAACGGCTCCGCACGATTCGCAAGCGTCGCCGTATTGGTCTTTGGCGTGACAGGTAGGGCATTCGCCCTTCACGTAGCGGTCGGGCAGGAACATGCCTTTGACCGGGTCGTAAAACTGTTCGACGCTGCGCGAGCTGATGAAGCCGGCCGATTTAAGGCTTTTATAGATACCTTGTGACAGTTCGACGTTTTCGGGCGAGTCGGTCGAGTGCCAGTGGTCGAACTTGATCTGGAAGCCGTCAAGGTAGCGCGGGCGCTCGGCCGCGTAGCGGGCGACGAGCTCTTGCGGTGTGATCCCCTCGCTTTCGGCCTTGAGCATGATGGGAGCGCCATGGGCGTCGTCTGCGCCGACGAAGTGCACAGTGTGCCCCGCCATACGCATGGACCTGACCCAGATGTCGGCCTGGATGTATTCCATGATGTGGCCGATGTGAAAGGAGCCGTTGGCGTACGGAAGGGCAGTGGTGACAAATATCGTGCGCGACATGAACAATGCGTAAAAAAGGGTAATAGAAGACGCCCGTAGGGGCCTGGAAATGCACAATAGAACGGCCCTGGCACGCGGACACGCGCCAGGGCCGTTCTATTGTAATGAATCGCCGGGGGTTTGTTTGGCCTGCCGACGCCGCAGTTTATGGAATTTCGCGCATCTTGACGTCGACCACGTCGTCTTTGCGAAAGTGTGGCGGCCGGTTGCGGGGCTGGCGGCGTTCGTCCCAGTAGGCGCGCACGCCAAAGGGGCGGCCCTTGATGCGGGCGACTATGTACAGGACACCGATGGCGATGGCTGTGGAGACCATGAAAATGAAAGCCATGGCCATGCCGCACACCGCCAGGATGAGAAACAAGACGCCGCGGAGAATTTGTGAGAGTGTATTCATATCAGTTATGGACAGCCGATGCAGAAAATAATTCCCCGATCCGCTATTCTTGAGGTTCGAGTTGAGCGTTATTTTTTACAAGGCAAGAAAATGAGCATTACTTCTGAGCGGGTTAGCGCGGCGCTGGCCGAGGTTATTGACCCGGGGACTAAACGCAAGCTGGGGCCGGCGACCATCAAGAACAGCACGGTGCAACTGAGCGGAAGCGATCTAAATCTTACTTTAGCGCTTGATTACCCTTTATACAATGACCAAGCCGAATTGAAGAAACAGCTTGAAACGGCTCTGCAGGCGCTTGGGGTAACTTTGAGCGGCCTTCAGTTTACAACCCACATTCAAACTCATGCGGTCCAACCGGGCCTGCGGCCGCTGCCAAACGTACGTAACATCATCGCCGTGGCTTCGGGCAAGGGCGGAGTCGGCAAAAGCACCACGTCAGTCAACCTGGCGTTGGCCCTAAGCGCCCAAGGCGCCAGTGTGGGTTTGCTTGATGCCGATATCTACGGGCCCAGCGTGCCCATCATGCTGGGCGTGTCGGGCAAGCCCAAAAGCCTGGACAACAAGTCGATGGAACCCCTCGAGGGCCATGGCTTGCAGGCGAACTCCATTGGTTTCCTCATCGACCAGGACGCTCCGGCAATCTGGCGCGGCCCCATGGTCAGCCAGGCGCTCGAGCAATTGTTGGGCCAGACCAATTGGCGCGAGCTTGATTACCTCATTGTCGACATGCCGCCGGGCACCGGCGATATCGCCCTGACCTTGTCGCAGAAAGTGCCCCTCACCGGCGCTGTCATCGTCACCACGCCCCAAGATCTGGCGCTGGCCGACGCCCGCAAGGGGCTGCGCATGTTCCAGAAGGTCGATGTACCGGTATTGGGCATCGTGGAAAACATGTCGGTGCACGTGTGCTCAAACTGCGGACATGCCGAGCCCATCTTCGGAGAACATGGCGGACGCGACATGGCTGCCGAGTACCATTTGCCGTGGCTGGGCGCTTTGCCGCTAGCTATGGATATTCGTCTGCAAACCGATTCGGGCAATCCCACGGTGGCGGCCGACCCTGATGGCCCGGTGGCTCGCATTTACCACGAGATTGCGCACAAGGTAGCCCTGCAAGTGGCTGCGCTTCCGCGCGATTTCTCGGCCAAGATGCCTACCGTCGTCGCCAGACACTAAGCATTCCGGTCATCGATGCGTCTGGCGATTGCGTCCACCGTCCTGGCGTTCGGTCTTGCCCAGCAAGCGCTGGCGGCTACGCCCGAGGTCACGATCGACCCCGGCGGCGTGCCGCCCGAGGCGTTGCAATCCATCATGGGCGCGGTAGAGGCCATCACCCGCCTGGCCGACGACCAGGACGGCGGAGAAGTCTCCCGCCTGCGTCGCCGGGCGCGCGATGCGACCCTGTCGGCGCTTGAAACCCAAGGCTATTTCTCGGCCGTGGTCGATCTCGAGGTGGGCTCCGACGTGGTGGGCGAAACCTGGGACATCACCATAGAACCTGGGCCGCGTGCCCAGGTCGACGCGGTCGACCTGAGCTTTTCGGGGCAGATCGCCACGCCGGAGTTCACCGGCCGGGTGGACGCCCTGCAAGAGGCCTGGCCCTTGACCCAGGGCATGCCCTTCGTCAACGAAGACTGGCACCAGGCCAAGAACGCCTTGATGGACGAGGTCAGCCGCAAGGATTTCTACCTTGCCCGCATGACCGCCTCGCAGGCGACCATCCTGGCCGATGAGGCCCAGGCCGACCTGCACGTGGCGGTGGACAGCGGCCCGCGCGTGCGGATGGGCGAAATGACGGTTCATGGGCTGAGGCGCGTGCCCCGCAAGCTTATCGACCGCTATGTCAGGTACACGCCGGGCGATCCCTACGATCAAGACCTGCTTGACGAATGGCAGCAGGCGCTGGACGCCACCTCGTTTTTCCGGGGCGCCTTCGTCATGCTGGAGGACGATCCAGAGCACCGCTACACGCGGCCCGACGGCGAGGTCGAGATGCCGCTGGCGGTGCGCGTCACCGAAGCGCCGGCGCGGCGCCTGTCCGGTTCACTGGGCGTGGATAGCGACAATGGCGTGCGGATCGAGGGCCTGTATCGGCAGAACGTGGTGTTTGGCCAGCCGGTCTGGATCGAAACGGGCTTCGGGGTGGACAGGCGGCGTCAACGGGCTTTCTACGACGTGCACTTTGCTCCGAACGAGCGCGGCTATCACGATAGCGTGGGCGTGCTTTTCAACCATTCCGACATCGAGGGGCTGGACAACACCCGCTACGGCCTGGGCTGGAAGCGGATGCAGCAGCGCAAGGCGGCCGGTGACAGCCGGGTCGAGTACGAAACCCAGTGGGGCCTGATCGCGGCTTACGACAAGACCCGCATCGAGGGGGCCGAAGACTACGAAGTGCCGTCGCTGGTGGCCACGTGGCAGTGGCTGCGCCGCGACGTCAACGACAAATACGATCCGCGTGAGGGAAATCTGTTTGATTTCGGCCTGGGCACAGGGGTGACCCTGGACAAGGGAGAGCCCTTTCATCGCGCAAGCCTGAGGGCGCAGCAGTGGTGGCCCGTGGGCAAGCGTGACGTTCTTACTGTCCGGGCCGAGGTCGGCAAGGTGTGGTCCCGCACCTCCCGGCTGCCCGAAGATTTCGGCTTTCGCACCGGGGGGGCGCGCACCATACGGGGCTATCGCTTCCAGAGCATAGGCTTGCCCCGGGGCGAGGCCACCATCGGCGCGCCGGCGATGGCGGTGGCCAGCGTCGAGTACATCCGCTATTTCACCGAGAGCATCGGCATGGCCGTGTTCGTTGACGTCGGCGACGCCACCGAATCATTTGGCGATATGGACCCGGCTTTCGGATACGGCCTGGGCGCGCGCGTGCGGACGCCGGCGGGGCCCTTCGGCATCGATGTGGCCTACGGCCAGCGCGACCGCAGGCTGCGGCTGCATTTTTCGCTGGGGATAGCGTTTTGAACAGGCCCGTGCGTTGGTTGCTGTTGTGGGTGGGGCCGGCCCTGATCCTGCTGCTGGTCGCGGTTTGCGGCTTTCTGGTCTGGACGATCGGCTCGGAGCCCGGCACCCGCTGGGCGCTGCGCACGGCCGTCCATCAGCTTGACGGCCGGGTCGCGGGCATCGAAGGTTCGATATGGCGCGGCTTGAGGGTGCGCGAATTGAATTTGAACCTCCCGGCCGCCGACATACAGATCAAAGATCTCGAGCTGCGGGTCGAATGGCGCGAGCTGCTCGACCATCGGCGCCTGCGGGCAACCAATCTGTCGGTGGGCCTGCTGGATATCGACGTGCTCAACGATGCCGAGGAAGAGCCGGCCGGCGAGCCTTTCTCCGTGCCGGCGATCCCGTTTCGCGTTGCGCTCGACCGCTTCCACCTGGGCCGGCTCGACGTCAAGCTCGACGGAGAGCCGCTGTTGCTGGACGTGCGCGACCTGGAAGCTTCGCTGGCTCTTACCGAAAGCGATGCCCAGCTCGTGTTCCAGAACCTGAACCTGGGGCGCGACGGCATCCAGGCCGACATCAAGGGCGAGTTCCGCCTGCTCGAGCTGGCCGATCCCTGGCCCCTGGCGCTGTACATTGAAACCCGCGCGCATAGCGATGAGCCCAACTCTCCCCTGTGCCTGCGGCATTTCATGCCCGACCTGCCCACGGCCGTGCCGGTGGTGGGCAGGTCGCAGGCGGAGGACGAAGACACGCCCGCCGCCGACGCGCAGGACGGCCGGGAAAGCACCGACGACCCGGACGAACCGCACAGCCCTCATCCCTTGACGGATCTGGCCGGCATCAGCTCGGCGTGCGCGCTCGATCTGCGCATCGACGCCAAGGGAAGCCTGGACGAATTGGCGCTCGATCTTGCCGGAGAGGGCCAGGATCTGAATCTCGACCTGCATGCCGTTCTGACGCCGCGCGCGGGCTTTCCCTTGAAGCAGGGCAGGCTGGATCTGAATCTGGCCGACGGCTCGTCGTTGACCGCGGATATCGCCTGGAACATTTCCGAACGCGACGGCATGGCCCAGGATCATGTCGTGGGGTGGCTCGCCGCCGACAAACTGAACTTTCAACTATTGGCGGGGGATGCGGTTCCTCCCGGGCTGCTGACCGCCAAACTCGACTTCGACGCGCAATTGCTCGATCACCGCGAACCCTTGTCGGCCACCCTCGATCTGACGGTCGATCCGGCGTCGCGCTGGAATGAGCAGCAGCTGGCCGGCGGCGTCCAAGCCGCGGTCGTCAACGTGGCGCCGCTTGCCCAGCGGCGCGGCGAACTGGCGGCCGGCACCTTGTGGCAAAGCCTGCAACTGCCCGAGCTTCATGTGGACCTGGCCCTGGGCGAGCACAAGCTGAAGGCGGAAGGGTCGCTGGGCCTTCCGGGCAGCCGTGTCGACCTGGATGCCGCCGTGTCCCGATTGGCCGACGTGTGGCCGGGGTTGCCAGGCGGCGCAAGCATGCAGGGCCGGCTGGGCGGCACGCTGCCGCAACACGAGCTGGACCTGCGGGCGGTTTACACGCCGGACGAGTCCGAGCCGGACAAGGTCGGCAGCGCACCGGCCGAGGCGCATGTGGCCCTCCAAGGAGCTTGGGGCGTCTTGGCGTCAGAGGGGGGCAGAGAAGGCTGGCACGGCAGGCTGACAACGCTGGATGCGTCTCACGCCGGCCTGGGGCTGGATATAGGCGCCCCCCTCGAACTTTCCTTTGTTCCGGGCATCGCTACGCCGGGCGTCGCAGCAACGGACGGTACAGCAACGGACGGTACAGCAGCGGACGGCACGGCAACGAATGGCACAGCCGTCGCGGCCCAGTCGGGTGCGGGCGCGGGCGACGCCGATCCGAACAGCATGATGGACGATGCCGCCCCTGTCGCCGCAGCACCCTCGCCCGACTGGGCGTTGCGCATCGGCTCGACATCGCTCGGAATCAGCCTGCCATCGGGCAGCGAAGCCGTGGTCAGGCACGAGCGCACCCATCTGGCTCCCGGGCGCTGGGAAACCCGGGGCGGGGTCGACAGGCTGGTCATGTCGCGTCCCATCGTGCGGGAATTGCAGGCCTTGATTCCCACCGAATCCGACGACGGGCGCGGGCGCGTCATCGTCGCCGATGACGACAGGTATTCCACGGTCGAGATCGTCTTCGATGCCGATTGGGATCTTCGGTTTGCGGGCGCTTTGGCGGGCTCGGTCGACGTGCGCCGGCTGTCGGGCGATTTCATCGTTCCGGCCGAGCCCGAGTTTCCGCTGGGTCTCCAGAACCTTGACCTGCATCTGACAGCCACGCCCACAAGCGCTTCGGCAAGCCGGATTGCGGCCGAGCTCAACGTCTCCACAGAGAAGATGGGCGGGATCCGTGGCACGGCGGGCGCCGTTTTGCGCAGTCCGCCGGAAGGCGGCTTCGTGCTGGACGCCACGCCGCGCACTTTCAACCTGGTTGCTGACCTCAATGACCTGGGCTGGGCCAGTTTCTTTACCGGCGACGCCATGGACATCGGCGGCATGTTGCACGCCGACGTTCAGGGCAGCGCCCGGGCGGACGGCAGTTGGGAAACGCAGGGCACGGTCACGGGCCGCGAGATCCGCGTGGTGCGCATCGACGATGGGGTGAGGCTGCTCGACGGCGAGCTTTCCGCCCGGCTGGAGGGCGACCGCGTCATCCTGGAAAGCCTGCGCTTTCCGGCCAGGTTGCGGGTGACCCCGGACGAGTGGCGTACGGCCGAATGGGTGTCGACCAACCCCGATGCCAAGGACGGCAGCCTGACCCTGAGCGGAAGCTGGAGCCTGAGCGAATCGGTGGGCGAAGTGGACATCGACCTGTACCGCTATCCCATTTTGCAGCGCTCGGATCGATATGCCATGGTCACCGGCAAGTTGCGCGTCGATGCCCCCTTGCCGCTGTTTTCCCTGACGGGTGAGCTTACCGCCGATGCCGGCTGGATAGACCTCGACATGCTCAGCAGCGTTCCCACGGTGGACAGCGACGTGGTCGTGATACGGTCCGGCGAAAAGACGCCCGAGGCCGGCCCACCCATGGATATCGAGCTGGACCTTTCCATTGACCTGGGCCCGCGCTTCTACATCACGGGGTATGGCGTCAACTCGGGCCTGGTCGGGCAAATGCGGCTGTTGATGCGCCAGGGCAAGCTTACCGCCGAGGGGGCCTTGCGCACCCGGGGCGGCGCCATTGAAGCCTACGGGCAGCGCCTGCAACTGCGGCGCGGCACCATTACATTCCAGGGCGACGTCGCCAACCCGGTGTTGAACATCGAGGCCCTGCGCACCGGCGGGGCGGTAGAGGCGGGCGTGCGGGTTGCCGGCACGGCCAAGAGGCCGCGCATCGACCTGGTGTCCTACCCCGACGTCAGCGACGTGCAGAAACTGTCCTGGTTGCTGCTGGGCCGGGGGCCCGACGATTCGGGCGGCGATGCGGCGCTGCTGTTCTCGGTGGGCACCTCCTTCCTGGGCGACGGCGAGCCCTTCTACCGCAAGTTCGGCATCGACGAACTGACCATGCGTTCGGGCGAGCTGGGCAGCACGGGCAGCATTCTGCCGGTCGAGAGCGTGGTCCGCGGGCTGGATAGCGGTACCAGCAATATCGAGAACCAGTTCGTGGTGGCCAGTCGGCGCATCACCGACGGAATCACGGCCAGCATCGAACAGGCCTTGTCCGACACTGGTACCGTGGGCCGTTTAAGCTATCGTCTGGCTCGGGGCTTGTCGGCCCAGCTTAGCGTGGGAACGGTAAACGGCATTGCCTTGATCTACCGGACATTTTTCCTCGATTGAGCTTTTGCGGCCGGCGCGCGCCCGTCGGCCATGGCGAAGGGATAAAATAGGCGCCCTCGTTATAAGGGAATGGGCAATGGGTATTAAAAGTGATCGCTGGATTCGTGAAACCGCGCTGAAGCACGGCATGATCGAGCCTTTCGAGCCGGGTCAGGTAAGACATGCGGCCGACGGCTCGCGCATTGTCAGCTATGGCACCAGCAGCTACGGTTATGATGTGCGTTGCGCCGACGAGTTCAAGATATTCACGAACATCAACTCCACCATCGTCGACCCCAAGGCTTTCGACGAAAAGTCGTTCGTCGATTTCCAGGGAGATGTCTGCATCATTCCGCCCAATTCGTTCGCGCTGGCCAGAACGGTCGAGTACTTTCGCATCCCGCGCAGCGTGCTTACCGTTTGCCTGGGCAAAAGCACCTATGCTCGCTGTGGCATCATCGTCAACGTAACGCCGCTTGAGCCTGAATGGGAAGGCCACGTCACGCTCGAATTTTCCAACACCACGCCTTTGCCCGCCAAAATCTATGCCGGCGAAGGCTGCGCGCAAATGTTGTTCTTTGACGGCGACGAGGTTTGCGAAACTTCGTATCGTGATCGGGGCGGCAAATACCAGGGGCAGCAAGGCGTAACCTTGCCGCGTACTTAGAGCCGGTGCTGCTGTCTCTTCAGTTTCAGTAGCCCTTGCGGTTTGTTTCAACAGGCTCCAGGGAGTCACAGCATGAAATTTCGTTTTCCCATCGTCATCATCGATGAAGACTATCGCGCCGAGAACACCTCGGGGCTCGGTATTCGGGCGCTTGCCGCAGCCATCGAGGCCGAGGGCGTCGAAGTGTTGGGCGTAACCAGCTACGGCGATCTCAGCTCGTTTGCCCAGCAGCAAAGCCGCGCAAGCGCGTTCATCTTGTCTATCGATGACGAGGAATTTGATGTCGATTCACCCGAAGACGTGGCCAATGCCATCAAGAATCTGCGCTCTTTCATTGGCGAGCTGCGTTTTCGCAACGAAGACATACCCATCTATCTGTATGGCGAAACCCGCACTTCGCAACATATTCCCAACGATATTCTGCGCGAGCTGCACGGCTTCATCCATATGTTCGAGGATACGCCCGAGTTCGTGGCGCGCCACATCATCCGTGAGGCGCGCTCTTATCTTGACGGCCTGGCGCCGCCGTTCTTCCGTGAGTTGGTCAAGTACGCATCAGATGGGTCGTATTCCTGGCACTGTCCGGGGCACTCGGGCGGGGTGGCTTTCCTGAAGAGCCCGGTGGGGCAGATGTTCCACCAGTTCTTCGGCGAAAACATGCTGCGCG